>CAZKGP010000010.1:0-21087 GCA_964552225.1 uncultured Acetatifactor sp. | reverse complement strand
ACGGTAAAAAAACGATTGGTTCTTTTGGCTGTATCCATCATTTCCTGTAACTCTGCTGAACTCATAGCCACCGGTTTTTCACATACTACATTTTTGCCCGCTTCCATAGCCTGTATAGCAATAGGTTTGTGTACATCATTGGGGGTTGCCACCAGCACAATATCAATTTCCTTATCTGCCAAAAGCCCTTCCAAACTTTCATACACATGTAGTTTTTTGGATATCCCAGCTTCTCTACGCTCTGGCTTAATATCCCAAATACCTGCTACTTCTAGATGTTCGATTTCATTAATAATGTCACAATGCCAACCAGCCATACCGCCAAAGCCGACTATTCCAATTTTATGCACCATTATCACTGTCCTTCTTTCTGCATTTCATTTATATATTTATTAACCTAAGCCCAAAACATTTCCCCTTTATCCTCAAATAACAACACATTTTTCAAAAAAGCAATTGCCTTTAACAAACCTTCTCGGCTAGTCATCAAGCTGTCTTCATGCTCAATACTGATGGCATAATCGTAGCCTGCCATACGTAGCTCAGAAATAATTGCTTTCCAGTAGTCTTCACTATTTCCATAACCAATGGTTCTAAATAGCCAAGAACGCTCCAGTTCATTTCCATAATGAGTGGTATCCAAAACACCATTTAACGCAGTATTTGCCTTATCAATTTTGGTGTCCTTAGCATGAAAATGAAACAGTGCCCCTTCTTTTCCTAATTCACGAATGCAAGTACAAGGGTCCATTCCCTGCCAAATCAAGTGGCTAGGGTCAAAGTTAGCCCCAATTTCTGGACCTACTGCTTCACGAAGTTTTAGTAAGGTTCTGGTGTTATAGACAGAAAATCCTGGGTGAAGCTCCAAAGCTATTTTAGTGACTCCGTGTTCTTTTGCAAAAGCTACTTTTTCTTTCCAATAAGGTATTAATACTTCATTCCACTGATATTCTAATATTTCACTAAAATCCTCAGGCCAAGGGCAAGTTACCCAGTTAGGTGTTTTATCTTCCTTGCTCCCACCAGGGCAGCCAGAAAAAGTATTTACCACAGGCACCCCTAGCTTTTCTGCCAAAAGAATGGCATCTGTCAAATCATCATCAAACCCTTTTGCAATTGTTGGGTCAGGATGAACCATATTACCATGACTGCTTAAGGCACTAATTTCCAAATTATTTTCTTTTAGTACGTTCTGAAATTCTGTTCTCTTCTGCTCGTTCTGCAATAGTTCTTTGGCATCACAATGCCCTTTACCAGGAAAACCTCCACAACCAACCTCTACCATCTGCACGCCATTTTCTGCTAAAAATTTGCACGCCTCACTAAATGGCATATCCCCAAGTGCCACTGTCAATGTACCTAATTTCATTGCTATACCTCCTATAATCTAATATTGTTTATAGTTTCATTATAAAATAACAGCAAAAGAATGATAGACTTCTTTTGCTGTTATTGCATACGATTCTGCTATTTAATTATCATTTCTTATTTCCATAGGGGTACGCCCATACTGTTTACGGAACATACGTCCAAAATGATTATAATCTTGAAATCCAACTGCCAATGCAACCTCTGAAACTGGTAAATTATTTTTCTTCAGCATATGCATTGCTTTTCTTAATCTAATTTCATTGATATATTGCAAAGGAGCTTTGTTCATGCTTTCTTTAAATAAGTGGTTAAAACGATCCTCACTTAAGTGAATTAAGTCTGCCAAATCCTTATTGCTGATAGGCTCTGGGTAATTCTCTTCAATATGGTTAATCACTGTATTGAGGCGCTCCAGCTTCTTTTTTCTCTTATTGCTGTCATTTTCTGAGAGGATTTCCTCTGTATAATTCCGAACCAAGTGAGATATCAATTGTAAAAGCGCACCCTTACATACTAATTGGTAGCATACCTTTTTCTCTCCATACTCTTCATATATTTCTTTGGCAATACCATCAATGATAGAATCTTTTTTAATCCAAGGTTCTAAAATTATATTCTTTTCAGCCAGTTCTTCCGACAAGGCTGCCATCTCAAATATAATGACTAAAACAGAAACTGGTCGTCCATCACAGTATCCCTCATGAAGCTCATTTCCATTGACAATAACCAAATTACCCTTTTCAGCCACTATCTCTTTTTGATTCAGGCGAAAACGAGTGCTTCCCTCCAAAACATAATGCAATTCTGTATGCTCATGCCAATGAGATGAAAAATAAACGCCCTTTTTCGTAATTTCATTTATTTGTAGCTGAACAGGAAACTCTTTATTATCTATGATCTTCTGTTCATATAAATCCAAAAATTGCATTTAAAATCACCTCTTTTCTGCTACCAAAGTCTGGCGACTTTGAGCCACTGCGCCGAATCAAGCATATCCCTCAAAAAATCGGCAGAATCATAGTGTTCTATTACATAATAGCCACTATAATCAGCCCCAATAATATCCAAAACCTCTTTCATCTTAATATATCCTTGTCCAACGGCGGAGGGAAGTATCTCTTGTTGTGGATTTGTCTTACGATCTTTACAATGAATGTGGACAATTCTATTTTTTAGTTCAAGACACGCTTTTACCTCATCATCCTTTACAAGAATAAAATTTCCCGTATCAAAGGTCATTCCCAGCTCTGGAATTCGTTCTAAGAATTCTTGTACGCCAGCCAAGCTACACAAGGGACTATCCAAAGCATCAAAATCTTCAATGGTTGGTTGAATTCCAAGTGCTTCCGCTTGCTTGCAAAGTCGTTTAGTTCCTTCTATCATTTTATCAAGTTCTTGCTGCCTGCTGCCTTCATCTCCTTTAAAGAAGCCAGGAACTATCATGATTCTCTTGGCTCCCATCTGCTGTGCCAGCGTAAGGTGCTTATTACATCTATCACTATCGTTGTGTTTATTAAAATCATAAAATCCATATATACTTGAAATTTGAAATCCTTCTTGCTCTAGCATTTGGCTAAATTCCTCAGGATTGTCAATTTCGTCTCGGTCTAATTCAATCCCACTAACTCCAACTGCCTTCATTTTCCTTAGGATGTCTATTATGGTACAATTTTGCTGCTTTGCTGCTTCTTTTACGTGATGATAAAAAATTGCTATTTTCATAATTGTTCCCTTCTGTTTACCTAATTAATGTTATTATAAGAGAACTATTACTTTTCTTCAAGATACTGTTCTATAATCTGCTCCTCGGAAAAGAAAAACTTCTGGCCTCTAATCTCCTGATACTCCTCATGGCCTTTTCCAATTAAAGCAACAATATCCCCTTTTCCACAATGATCTATTAAATAATGGATGGCTTCTTTCCTATCCAATATGGTTATGTATTTTCCGTTATATTCATTGATACCCTGTATAATTTCTAAATTGATATCTTCCACCTGCTCATATCTTGGATTGTCCATAGATAATACTGTCAAATCCGCGTATTTTCCAGCCATTGCACCCATATCATATCTGCGTTGCTTGGGCTTATTTCCCCCACCGCCAAAAAGGCAAATGAGACGTTTTGGTTGATACTCCCTTAACATCTTTAACAAGCTTTCCATACTTAAGGCATTGTGAGCATAATCAATTAGAATAGTAAGGAAATGAGTTGCTGACCTAATCACTTGAGTTCTTCCCTTTACATATACAGTTTCCAGTCCTTTCACAATTGCTTCCTTGCTAGCTCCTAACTGATGTGTAATCGCAATGGCTATTAATGCATTTTCTACATTAAAATCTCCTGGAATACGCAGAGAAAGTCTTCCTTCTAAAGAATCTACAAGGGTGCCACATAAGGTAAAATCCACACCTAATAGACCCTCATTCCAAGTATTATGTATATTCGTACCCATATAATCTGCATTATTTTCTCTCGAGGTTGTATAAACTTTGGCACCACCCCTTGTCATTTGTTTCCAACTAGGGTCATCAATATTTACAACAATTTGTTTTGACTGCTCAAACAATCTTTTTTTACAAGAAAAATATTCCTTAAAATCTTTATGCTCTCCCGTACCGATATGGTCAGATGAAATATTAAGAAATGCACCATAATCAAATATTATTCCGTCTGTTCGATGTTGTTTTAATGCTTGTGAAGAAACTTCCATGACTACATGACTACAGCCAGATTCCCGCATTTTGTAAAATAAATGGTAAATCTCGTAGGATTCAGGTGTTGTATTTTTAGTAGGATATTTTTCATCTCCAATATAAGCACCTAATGTTCCAATCATTCCAACCTGATAACCATCCATTTCCAGTGTGCGTTTAATCATATGTGTAGTTGTTGTTTTTCCTTTTGTTCCTGTGATTCCAATAATAATCAAATCATCTGCAGGATAACCAAACCATGTTGCTGATAAATGTGCTAACGTCTTTCTTGGGTCAGCCACACCAACCACAGCAATGTCTTTGCATATCTTTATCTGCTGCTGGCTAAGGAAATGAGACTTTTCTATTATAATTGCTACTGCACCCTTTTTTGCAGCTTGCTCTATATAATCATGTCCATCTACACGCTCACCCGATAAACATACAAATAACCCGCCTTTTCCCACTTCTCTTGAATCATACGCAATGGAGTGGACTTCTACTTCGTCATCTCCACCTAGGAGATGATATTCCATACTAACCAAAAGCTCTCTTAGCCTCATATTTCACACTCTCCTTGATACACTACATGTGACGGTCCTGTCATGTGTACTAAATTTTGCTCATCCCACTCTACTAACAGTACCCCTCCGATTTGCTCCACCTCTACTCGTCGCTCACAAAGCCCAAGCATATGAAGTACCACCACCGCTGAACAGCAACCTGTCCCACATCCAATGGTTTCTCCACATCCTCGCTCCCATTCACGAATGCGGATGTGACTCTTATCCACCACTTGAGCAAAGGTTACATTTGTTCGTGCAGGGAAAAGGGAATGATGTTCTATGGCTGGACCGTATTTTGCAATCTCCAATTGATCTAGATTATCTTCCATAATTACAGTGTGAGGATTTCCCCAAGAAACGCAGGAAGCTTGAAATTTCTTTCCTAGTATATTAATTGACTGGTCAATAAAAATGAACTGATCTGTTACAACAGGAACCTTATCTGCAGCTAGCTGTGGTTCACCTATCATTGCATGAATATTGGTAACCTTTCCTTCTTTTATTTCTAAATTAACAACTTTTTCTCCACCTAGAGTCTCTATTGTAAGATTTTCCTTCTGTGTTAGCCCATGAAAGTAGACAAACATGGCCATACTACGTAGAGCATTTCCACACATTTCTGCTTCCGTGCCATCAGGATTAAAAATTCGCATTCGAAAATCACTACTTTCTGAAGGTCAAATTAGAACCATACCATCGCCACCAATGCCAAAATGCCTATCCGAAAGCCGATAAGCCAATTCATTTAAATTCACCAACTGCTGATGAATTGCATCTATATAAATATAGTCATTTCCATATGCCTGCATTTTTGTAAATTTTATTTTCATTTTTACATCTCCATAGCTTGTTTCAAATCAGCAATAATATCATTCACATCTTCGATTCCAACGGAAATGCGAATGAATCGTTCATTGATTCCAAGTTTTTCCCGTACATCTGGCGGAGTGGATTCATGAGTTTGAGTTAAAGGATAGGTAATTAACGACTCCACTCCCCCTAAACTTTCCGCAAATAATATCATTTTCACATTGGAGAGTAGCCTCTTTGCACTTTCTAGACTATCAAGCTCAAAGGAAATCATCCCGCCAAACCCTGTAGACTGGTTTATGTTTACGAGATAGTTCTCATGATCTTCAAATCCAGAGTAGTAAACTTTTCTAACCTTTGGATGATTTCTAAGCCACTGTGCAACCAGCTTTGCGTTTTGGTTATGGCGCTCCATTCTCAGAGACAAGGTTTTTATTCCGCGTAAAATAAGCCAGGAATCCATAGGAGCCAAGCCATTTCCACGAGACTTGATCTGTGTTTCAAAGTGAGTTCTCATTTCTTCATCTTTGACCACTGCAATTCCTGCGATTACGTCATTATGCCCGCATAAATATTTGGTTGCACTATGTACTACAATATCTGCCCCTAATGTGAGAGGCTTTTGAAAATATGGAGTTAAAAATGTATTATCTACCACAAATATAATTTCATGACTTTTTGCTAGTTGAGAAATTTGTCTAATATCAGCAACCTTCATCATAGGATTTGTGGGTGTCTCCACAAAAAACATACGAGTAGATGGTCTAATAGTTTTTTCCAGCATATCCAAATCAGACATATCAACATATGAAAATTCGCAATCCAACTGACTAAATATATCCTGACAAATGCGGAAGGTTCCACCATAAATATCATCTGATAAAATAATATGATCCCCTCGCCTTAACAATCCAAACAATGCCATATTAGCTGCCTGACCACTAGAAAATGCAAAAGCCTCCGTACCTTCCTCCAAGATAGCCATAGTTCTTTCTAACTCCTGCCTTGTTGGATTTTGTAGACGAGAATATAAATAACCCGTTCCCACATCAAAACTTTTGTGAGCATATGTTGCTGTTTGAAATATTGGAAAACTAGTGGCACCTGTTATGGGATCGTGTCCTAATGCTCCATGTACTACCTTTGAATCGAATTGCAAATGTTCCTTCCTATCATAGTCATCATAAAAACATTCGTGCCTCATATTTATATCCTCCTGTTGTTGCAGTATCCCGCAACTAGTGTTCAACTATTTTTTTGCATAGAAAAAGAAATTGATAGTGTAAGTATAGTCCACATCAATTTCTTTTCTCTGTATTGTTTATTAAGAATTATTTAAATGTTGTTTAAGCTGAATTAATACTCTTAACTAAATATTTTTCAACTTATATTTGATGGCTGCGAGTGCTTCTTCTGGTTCAATTATCCCATCAACAGCTTCTTCCATTGGGCACCGTCCCGTACCTGCACGATTAATAATTTCTTTCACTAATAATTTGCACTGTACTTTGATACCGTTACTAATAAGTGTTTGTTTGGCCGCTTCACTCATTACAGGTGCATACACTTCTTCTACACCAAGTAACACATAAAGAAATGCTGCTGCATTTCCAACAATCTTGTCTGCAGCACTAAAACCTCCCATACTGAATCCGCCGTTGTACCATTGAAGCAGAGGTTTAACTCCACGTTCCGTACTTGTATAGACCACATCGTCTTTACATAGAACACAAGTATAGCTACCCTCATCCAACAGCTCAATCGCTTTATTAATATTACTTATCATGTTTTATCAAATTCTCCACGCGATACACAATCAATGGTAAAAGTGCCCATTGAAGTACAAGACCAAAAATGCCGGTAACAACACTCATCCAAATAGAAGCTACTTTCATACTCTCATTCCCAAATACGTAAACCGCAAATAAAATTGCTATGGCACGTACAACACGACCGCCAATTTGTACAAGCAAAACCTTACCAATGGTTGGCATTTTATGGTTGCGAAGTAATCCTGCAAATAAACCATAAGCACAAAGCTCAATCATCATAAATGGAAGCATTACCGCACTAGGCATTCCCGATAGAGCAAAACTCATAACAGGTCCAAGTAGTCCTGCAATTGCTCCTGCATATGGGCCAGCTAAAAGACCAACTAAAATAATAGGCAAATGCATTGGTAAAAAGGTTTGTCCTAGTGCAGTTCCAAGCCCAGACATTGCACCAAGAATATGGAAAATTTGCGGAACAGCAACTGCTCCCACAATAGCACCAATTGTTGCCAATGTTTGTGTCTTTACGGATAGACGAGGTTTTTCTACTACTTTTGAAATTGTTGACATATTATAAATCTCCTTTATTTTATATTTTTCATAGATTTAATTTATCTTCTCTGCAAAGTCTTTCATTACATTTGAAATCTTAATCTGCTGAGGACATACGGCCTCACAGCTTTTGCACCCAATACATGCACTAGGCTGTTTTTCTTTGGGCATTGCCCCTAATGCCATAGGTGCAATAAATCCACCACCTGTAAAAATATGTTCATTATATAACTCTAAAAGAGTTGGAATCTCTAATCCTTGAGGACAATGAGTGATACAATATTTACATGATGTACAAGTCAACGTTCCATTTAGCATTCCATCTGCAATAGAAAGCAGTATTTCTGTTTCTTCTTTGTTTAAAGGTTTTTCTTGCTCATATGTCTTGATATTTTCACGTAGCTGTTCAAAGTTAGACATACCGGAGAGAACCATTGTAACTTCTGGTATCCCTTGCAAAAAGCGGAACGCCCATGCTGGCACCTTCTCGTCTGGACGAAGATTAGTCAGTACTTTTTCTGCTCCGTCAGGTAGTTTTGCCAATCGTCCACCCCTCACAGGTTCCATCACCCATATAGGAGTATGATATTCCTTCAGTAAATCCACCTTTGCTTTAGCATCTTGTAATGTCCAATCAAGATAATTGAGCTGAATCTGACAAAATTCCATCTGCTCGCCATACGCATCCAAAAAACGCTTCATTGTGTCATAACTTCCATGTGTAGAAAATCCTAGATGCTTAATGCGTCCATTCTTTTTCTGTTCCATCAGATAATCTAAAATACCAAACTTCTTGTCAAGGTAAGCATCTATGTTCATCTCACAAACATTATGAAATAAATAAAAGTCAAAATAATCAACATTACATTTTTTAAGCTGTTTTTCAAATATTTCTTCTATCTTATTCATATTTGCAAGGTCATAGCCTGGAAATTTGGAAGCAAGATAAAAACTATCCCGTGGATATTTACTTAGAACTTTACCCATAACAACTTCTGAATTGCCACTATGATATCCCCATGCGGTATCATAATAATTGATTCCTTGCCCCATGGCATAATCCATCATATCCTGTGTGGCAGCCTCATCAATTTGGGCATCATCTCCATCAATCACAGGCAATCGCATTGCTCCCATACCTAATGCTGAAAGCTGTAACTCCTGAAATTTCTTGTAAATCATTTCTTACCTCCTTCTTTATATGTTTCATTTCCTCGTGAATCAATTTAATGTAAATAGCTTCTTATTTCCGAGGGTTCTTATGTTTAATTCTACATCAAATGTAAGCATAATGAAACACCAAAATATAAAAACCCAAGCACAGTAGTTAACCGTACTTGGGTCAATTAATTTAATTTAGCGATCGAGTTAATTTAGTTGCACCTTTATCTGTTATGTAATAATGCTCAGTAAATATAAATTTTTCAACAGTGTAAATAATACTATCACCGAATTCCTCTACGCCATGAGCTTTATTAGCAACTATTTCTAAGGATTCAGCACTAGTACCCACACTATAAAGTTTTCCTTCATTTATAAAGAATAGTTTATTCATCCTTTCATTATATGCAAATTTATACAATGAAGTATAATCATCGCCTTTAAAAACTATTTCTAACTCATTATCCTCTTTCAAATAGTATACAATAGAATTATCTATAATATAAATATGGGATAAGTCATTACTCCCAATTACACGATAGACATCGTCACAAATAATCCTAGATTCCAATTCTTCATTTAGATCCGTTTTCCATGCACTATTATCATTCACATACACTATGGAACTACCATCTTCAGAAATATAAGGGCTATAATCAAATGTATCAATAAAAACTGCATCTGCTTCACTGTTTAACCACCATAACTCATTAGTAGTAGCGGTAAGCACACTATATATAAAAGTATCTTTATCTAAAATATAGCAGTTACAATAGTATCTTGGATACATCTTCTTATAAAATTTTTTATTCTCTAAAGTGTTTATTTCTCTTAATGTAGAGTCGAACAATTTTTTCGGTTTATCCATATTAATATTAAAATAATAAGTACTATCATTATTAGAATATATTATTTCTGTAACAGCATTATTAAACCAATAATCGAACGTCTCTGAACTCAATGAGTGGGATTCATTATCTTTATAAACACTTACATTTTCGTTCGCATCAATATAGCAAACCATGCTCCCGTCATCTGAAACTGTAATTGGTGTACATGTACTATCAATTAAAACTTCATTTTCTTTATGAATGCCACCTATATATAATTTACCACTTGAATAATAAGACTCTGTGTCATTCTTTTTATAAATTACTGTTTCTCCGTTGGGAGATAAAACAAAGGTATCCACATTTGAATCAATTAGTGTTGTAACTCCACTATCTAAACAATATAAATACAAATCCTTTACTGGAACATCTTTAACTATCGTATATGCAACATATTCACCAGAATGACTTATTTTGAAATTATCATAGTCTTCTGTTATTTTTCGTGGTTCAAGGTTTGCATCTATATAATATAACTCAGAGTTTAAAGAATAAATATATTTAGACCCATCTCCACTTTTATCATATACATATATATCTTTTTCTCTAAATAATTCGCCTTCTGTATTAAAAAATGTAGAACCATAATAATATACTGTACCATCTTTTTCATTCAATGTGCTACTACTTATATTACTATCTTCACTATATTTTTCACTATTATCTTCACTATTATCTTCACTACTATTTTCACTACTATTTTCAATACTAGTAGTTGTTCTAACGTCTTCTTCATAGTAAGTTGGCGTATAATTATTGATGCTATTTTCAACCATTCTAAACAGTAAAAATATAATAACAATTATTGCAAATATAATCACTAACACTATAGGAATTAAAATAGCAAAGGATAATCCCTTCTTCATCTCAGGTATTGTAGCTGGAATAGGACTATATCTATCCTTCATTCTAGATTCTTCAGGTACCTCTATCTTTGCTCCGCAGTTAGGACAAAATTTAACCTCTTCAGGAAGCTGACTTTCACAGTTATTACAAATCATATCAAACCCTCCATGTTTATAAAATATTTATCTTTTAATAACTGTATATTTTTTGCGCTTCTTTATCTGATATGTAATAACCAATGTATTTATTACCTTTTTTAACTGAATAAGTAATACCATCATCCCCTAATTTTATTACGTGGGAAACATTTTTGGCAACTTTTTCTAAGGATTCAGCATCGGTGCCCACACAATAAAGTTGTTCATTATCTATAAAGAATAGTTTATTCATCTTTTCGTTATATGCCAGATAATACGATGATATATAATCTTTATATTTATATACTATTTCTAACTCATTATTCTCTTTCAAATAATATAAATTTGAATCATCCACAATATAAATATGAGAGAAATCCTTACTTGCAACTACTCTATAAGCTCCATCAAAAATTATTCTGGATTTCAATTCTTCATATATTTCATCCATTATATGCACTTTAAAATCACTTACGTATAGCATAGAACTATCTTCCGAAATATAAAGGCTATAATCAAATGAACCAATGGAAACAGCCTCTGTTGCATTATTCAACCACCATACCTCATCAGAAGCAGTGATAAGCACACTATTTTGAAAAGTGTCTCTGTCTAAAAAATAACAGTTATAACAGTACATCAAGTACCTTTTTTCATAAAATTCTCTATTTTGAAAAGTCTTTACTTCATATAATTGAGAATTAAGTATTTTTTGAGGTTCTTCCATTTCTAATGTAAAATAATAAGTACTATCATTATTTGTGTAAAGTATTTCTGTTACAGTATTATTGAACCAATAGAAGAAGGATTCTGAACTCAAAAAGTGAGATTCATTATCTTTATAAACACATAAATTTTCATTCTCATCAATATAGCAAATCATTCTTCCATCATCTGAAATTGAAATAGGTTGATATAAACCATCTATTAATACTTCATTTTTATAATTGATACCGCCTATGTATGTTTTATTATTTGGATCATCAATTTTTCTATAAACTACAGTTTCTCCATCAGGAGATAATACAAACATTTCTACATCTGAATCAATTAATTCAGTATTTCCACTACTTAAGCTATATAAATATAAGTTTTTAGATTCATAATCACTTGTAAACTGCGTGTAAGCAACATATTCACCAGATTGGCTTATTCTTAAATAACCATTGTACTCTGCTATTATTTGAGGTTCAAGGTCTGCAGTAATGTAATATATATTGGGGTCTGAAAATAAAGAATAGATATATTTAGACGAATCTCCACTTTTATCATATTGATCTATATCATCGGTTTTATATAATTCACTGTTTGAATTAAAAAATGTAGAACCATAAAGATATAAAGTATTATCTTCTCCACTGTTTGAACTATTATATGTATTATCGTTTGCATCATAGTGTGTTGTCACTTTTTTGGGGATGGGATTGTTTTCTATCACACCTCGCAGTAAAAATATAATTGCGACAATAGCTAAAATAATTATTATTACTACTGGAATTAAAATAACAAAAGATAATCCTTTCTTCATCTCAGGTCCCGTAGTTGGAATAGGACTATAACTCTCCTTTGCACTAGGTTTCCCAGATGCTTCACACTTTGCTCCGCAATGGGGACAAATATCAGCTTCATCAGGAAGCTGGCTATCACAATAGTTACAAACCATTTCATACCCTCCATAGTAATAAAATATTGTCATTTCGACAATCAATAAACTTCATTCTATAACATTGTACCTATTTATGTCAATTTGATTACATTAACATTTGAATGCAATAAAAATATATAAAAACCCAAGTACAGTAGTTAACTATACTTGGGGTAATCAATTTAATATAGAGATTCGAATATTTTAAATGCACCTTTATCTGATAAGTAATAATGTTCATAACTTAAAAAATTATCAATAGTGTAAAAGATTCCATCACCAAATTTCATAACTTCATTAACTTTATTAGCAACCTTTTCTAAGGATTCAGTACTAGTACCAACACTATAAAGATTTTCTTTATATATAAAGAAAAGTTTATTCATGCCTTCATTATATGCCATATCACTAATTGAAATATAACCATCATATTTAAAAACTGTTTCTAACTCATTATCCTCTTTTAAATAGTATATATTATAACCATCCACAATATAAATATGGGATAAATCCTTGTTCCCAATTACTTTATAAGCATCATCACAAATCATCCTAGTTTCCGATTTTTCATTTAGGTCCATTATCCATATACTATCGTCATCCTCATACACCATAGAACTACCATCTTCAGAAATATAGGGACTATAATAATCATATTTACCAATAGAAACAGCATCTGTTTCACTGTTCAACCACCAAATCTCATTAGTGGTAGCAGTAAGCACACTATCCTTAAAAGTGTCTTTATCTAAAATATAGCAATTACTATAGTAGATAGAGTAATCCTTCTTATAAAATTCTTTATTCTCTAAAGTATTTATTTCTTCTAATGTAGAGTTAAATATCTTTTGGGGTTTATCCATATCCATTTTATAATAATAAGTACTATTTTTATTAGAATATACTATTTCTGTAACAGTATTATTAAACCAATAATCGAACGAGCTTGCACTCAGTAAGTAGGACTCATTATCTTTATAAACACATACATTTTCATTGGCATCAATATAGCAAACCATGTTACCATCATCTGACACTGTAATTGGTCTACATGTACTATGAATTAATACTTTATTTTCTTTATTAATACTACCTATATACAATTTACCACTTGAATAATAAGACTTTGTATCATTCTTTTTATAAATTACCGTTTCTCCATTGGGAGATAGCGCAAAGGTATCCACATTTAAATCAATTAGTATTGTCTTTCCACTTTCTAAGCAATATAAATACAGCTCTTTTACATAAGTTTCGCCTAAATTCTTCGTGTATGCAACATATTCACCAGAATAACTTATTTTGAAATCGCGATCGAATTCAGTTATTATTTGTGGTTCAAGGCCTGCATCTATATAATATAAATCAGAGTTTGAAGATAAAGAATAAATATATTTAGACAAATCGCCACTTCTATCATATGCAGATAATTCTTTTTCTCTATGTATTTCCCCTTCTGTATTAAAAAATGTAGAACCATAATAATATACTGTACCATCTTTTTTATTCATTGTGCTACTACTTGTATTACTATCTTCACTACTACTTTCAATACTAGTTGTGCTTACGTCTTCTTCATAGTAAGTTGTCGTATCATTATTGATATTGTTTTCAACCATTCTAAACAGTATAAATATAATTGCAATAATTGCAAATATAATCACTAACACTATAGGAATTAAAATAACAAAAGATAATCCCTTCTTCATCTCAGGTAAGGCAGTTGGAGTAGGGCTATAACTCTCCTTCAATGCAAATTCTCCAGGTATCTCCCTCATTGCTCCGCAATTGGGACAAAAATTAGCCTCTTCAGGAAACTGGCCTTCACAGTTATTACAAATCATATCAAACCCTCCATGTTAATAAAATATTTTATCCTTTAATAACTGTATATTTTTTGCGGTTCTTTGTCTGCTATGTAATAACTACTGTATTTATCACCTTTTTCTACAAAATAAGTAATACCGTCATCCCCCAATTTTTTTATTTGGGAAACATTAGTGGCAACTTTTTCTAATGATTCAGCATTGGTACCCACACTATAAAGATTTTTATTATCTATAAAAAATAATTTATTTAGCCTTTCGTTATATGCCAAACTATAAGTTGATATATAATCTTTATATTCGTATACTATTTCTAACTCATTATTCTCTTTTAAATAGTATATATTAGAAGAATCCAAAATATAAATTTGAGATAAATCCTTACTCCCTATTACATTATAAGCATTAGCAAAAATTATTCTAGATTCTAATTTTTCATTTATTTCGTCCATTATCTGCACACCATACTCATTAGCGTATAGCATAGAATTGCCATCTTCAGAAATAAAAGGATCATTATTAAATGTACCCATTAAAACTGGCTCTGTAGTATTGCTCAACCACCATACCTCATCACTTATAGAGGTAAGCACACTATCTTTAAAAGTGTCTTTATCTAAAATATAATGGCTACAAGAGTAATTATTGTCCTCCTCATAAAATTCTATATTATTTAGAGTGTATATTTTTACCAATGAAGAATCAAATAATATTTGGGGTTCTTCCATATCTATTGTAAAATAGTAAGTACGATCACTATTTGAGTAAATTACTTCCGTTAAAGTTTTATTAAACCAATATCTAAACGAGCTTGAACTCAATAATTGAGACTCATTATCTTTATAAACACATAAATTTTCATTCGCATCAATATAGCAAAGCATACTTCTGTCATCTGATATTGTAACTGGTTGATATAAATCATCTATTAGCACTTCATCTTTCTTATTAATGCCACCTATGTAAACTTTACTATCAGTATTTTTTTTTCGATAAACTACTGTTTCTCCATTAGGAGATAATGCAAAAGTATCCACATCTGAATCAATTAATTCAGTGTTTCCACTGCTTAGGCAATATAAATATAAATTCTTTATTTGATAATCACTTGTAGACTGCGTATAAGCTACATATTCACCAGATTGACTTATTCTGAAATAATCATTATATTCTGCTATTATTTGTGGTTCAAGATCTGCAGTAATGTAATATATATTGGAATCTGAATATAAAGAATAGACATATTTAGACGAATCTCCACTTTTATCATATAGATCTATGTAATCGCTTTTATATAATTCACCATTTGTATTAAAAAATGTAGAATTATTAAGATATAATGTACTATCATTTACGCTGTTAGTACTATTATATGTATTATCGTTTGCATCATAGTGTGTTGTCACTTTTTGGGGGATGGGATTGTTTTCTATCACACCTCGCAGTAAAAATATAATTGCGACAATAGCTAAAATAATTATTATTACTACTGGAATTAAAATAACAAAAGATAATCCTTTCTTCATCTCAGGTCCCGTAGTTGGAATAGGACTATAACTCTCCTTTGCACTAGGTTTCCCAGATGCTTCACACTTTGCTCCGCAATGGGGACAAATATCAGCTTCATCAGGAAGCTGGCTATCACAATAGTTACAAACCATTTCATACCCTCCATAGTAATAAAATATTGTCATTTCGACAATCAATAAACTTCATTCTATAACATTGTACCTATTTATGTCAATTTGATTACATTAAAAAAACTATTGTTCTATCTGGTGAACAAACCAGTTTTTTGCACGTTAATAGCTGCAGTTGTGCATATTTTCCTCTACTGATTCACTTAGTTTCAGGATATAATATAAATAACTATTTTTAATGAAAAGGAGGATTTTTATGATTATTACAACCACACCTTCTGTAGAAGGAAAAAGAATTATAGAATATCGAGGAATTGTATTTGGAGAGGTGATTTCTGGTGTTAACTTTGTACGCGACTTCGCTGCAGGCTTATCAAACTTCTTTGGTGGACGAAGCGGTGCTTATGAAGAAGAACTCTTAAATGCAAGAACTCAAGCTCTTCGAGAATTAGAGCAAAGAGCACATGGCATGGGTGCCAATGCTGTAGTAGGGGTAGATATTGATTATGAAGTATTGGGCGCTGATAATGGTATGATTATGGTGACTGTCAGTGGCACTGCTGTAATAGTGGAATAGCAGAATCATAATATAGCAACCCATAATATAATCATGGCATCATACATACCGTGTGCAATGATTAACGAAAGCAGTGTACACCCTTTGATTTTCTCTCTAAAAAAACAGAAGAGGACACCAATAAATGCCGTTACGAGAACCTGTATGATACTACCTTGAACTATATGTAACAGTCCAAATAGCAAAGATGATACCGCAATAGCAAACCACTTAGCATTTTTTATTTTTAATAATTTATTAAATATATAACCGCGAAAAACCAATTCTTCTGCAAAGGCAACTCCAAATATTGAATAGATAAATTGAAAAATAAATTGCCACGTATGTGTATAAGATGTGCTTCCAATCATATCTTTAAACCCTAGCATTATGGGTAAAACTGTTAAAACCAATGACATGGAAATAGCAAGTAATATACCAATACCGATTTGCAATAGAATCTTTTCTTTACTAAATCCAATCTGGCTAAGTTTTTCTTTATTAATAATCATTAATATCCCTGGAATGAGGAAAAGCAACCATTGGGTAATAATCATTAGAATCATGCGTAACGGCAAGGAAAAGGACATCATCACATATTTATTAAACATAATCAAACCAAATAGGGAAATAAATACTCCACTAACGGCAACAAAAAGCTGTAAGACTGATGATTTATTTTTTATCTGAAATTTCTCTGGTTTATTAACCATATTTTCGCTCTCCATAACTAGTTACATTCTTTTATATTGTAGCCTTTCTTAACTTCTTTTACTATTTCAATTACTTCAATATCCCCATCTACCAAAATTTCAGTAATGGGGTCATCTCCATTTGTATTAGGTAAGTTTCTCCAATAGCGCTCAGAAAGTATTAAGTTCTCATCTTTATTAAGCTGAGCTTGAAAACAATTACATGCGTCTCCAACAAATTTTCTTCCGTTTATTTTCAGCTTTACAATTTGGTACGTAGGTCTTCCCCATTTCACAAATAAGTCGCACCATTTTTCAGCTTCATCTTTACTATTAGATACATATAAGCAACGCATTCTTGAAGGATATGTTGGATATTTTTCTTTGCGAACCTCTTCCAAGGCCAATTCTCTAAGTGCCACAGATGTGTGGTGTTCAAGTGTATCAGTACCATATTTATCTGGATTGGCATAAATATCATTGACTATATTCAACTTATTCATTACTCTTTTATAAACTCCACTATAATTAGTTTCATCAAAAATAATATGTTGTCCAATATACATAGGCCTATCTGTAACGACATGATATGCATAGAATTCATTCATTAGTTTCACCTCAATCTAAATACTTAGCTAAAAAAAGACAAGGGTTAGCAGCATCCCAAAGGAGCGGAAAAACTTCCAATGGAATAAATCCAATTTTACTATAAAATTGCCTAGTCATTTCATATGGATCAGACGTGGCAGAGCTATCCAAGGTTTTTACGGTTAGATATTTAATTCCATTATTTTTACAAGACTTTTCTGCACATCTTATTAAGGAGGAACCAACCCCTTGTCTATGATATTCACTTAAAATTCCCATAACATATATTTCTGCAGTAAAAGAATTATGCATTTTTAACGCAACAAAACCAATGGGATTTTTATCTTCAAAAGCAACATAAAACATCATTTCTTGAACCTTATCTGCGTATTCGGCAATTGATGATTCAATACCAAACCACTCTGGTAGCTTCCTTAAGATGTTGTTACAAATCTCGGATTTATTATCTTTATTTAAAACTTCTTTTATTTCCATAATATACAATTCCCTCAAGTTTTCCCATATATATACCGCTAAAACCAATACCTCTCTAGCTATTATATCAAACAAGCAATAACCACTCAATCAGTTTCTCTTTAGTAAAACGAAAAGAAGAATGCCGTAACACAGCATTCTTCTCACTAAATATTTACAATTAGTACTCTAACCTTCTCCGGTATTAATACAAATACAATCAAGAATATTTTCATTTCAATTTTACCTACTGCACATAAACGTTTCTATATTAATCCCCTTTTAAATATCCACTTTTTTGTTATTGAAATGTAAGTATCTTTTTAATCTATATTTGCATCTTTACCACGTTTGTCCATAAAATACATTATCCCCAGACAAATGCTACTACACTTAATTTCTAATTAACCTCTAATTAACTTATAAAGCCATTCCCAATTAATGAATAGTACCATAATGAATCCCTCCCATTTACATTTTTTAGATATACTATATATATCTTTAAAGTAAACTTTAACATAAATATCCCAAAAAACAACATGATATTTATGAACGACACTTTTTACCCATGAACGACATGTAATTTCTTTTTTTACTAAAAAACATTAGTAATATCTAAATATCAACTTCAGCAATAAACCAACCATTTTCACAACGATACTCTAATATACCATCATACTTTTTTACTACACTAAGAATATTTTTTGTCCCTATCCCATGATTTTTATAATCTACTTTTGTTGTTTTTAAATCGTTATTTTTTATAATTATATTTTCGTTTACTGTATTTTTAATAAGGATATAAAAATGGGTGTTATAGACTCCTAGCTCAATATAAATAATTCTTCTTGAAACATCTTCTATCTTCACACATGCCTCTATTGCATTTTTGAATAAATTAGATACTAATGTACAAAGATCAAATTGTTGTATTTTTGTTTTTTCTGGTAAAACACCTTTTATATCTATTTTTATCTGATTTTCTTCAGCATCTTCTAATATTTTTCTTATAATAACATCTACTGTTTTATTTCCAGTTATGCTCCTAACCTCATTATTCGTTGACTCTTTTATAACAGTCTCTAAATATTGTCTTAAATCACTTTTGTCATTATCATCACACAGAGCCTTCATCACTTCAATATGGGAATTCATATCGTGTTTAAATCTACGCATACTTTCATCATGATTAATTAACTGCTCATAATACTCTTTTTGCAACTCAATATATTTTTCATTCACTATATTTCGTTCTTGTAAATATTGTTCTTTGGTTGATGATATTGCCTGCCAAATTGTAACTATAATTAAAACAATACATGCTGCTGACGCTGCCAATCCAATCGTATTTATATCCGAATAATTAACAGTTGATCTCGATATATATTGGATGGGGGCTAATAATAAAAATAAGCTAATCACAACAGTATAAAGAATAATATATTGTTTCCAATCAACATATATCTCATAGTTTTCTTTGTTTTTGAATTTCCTATACAAATTAAATAAAAACATAAGTAGTATAGAAAAACTTTGGCAACCTACGGTCATTACCCTATTATCAATAATATTGTGTATGGGTATGCTAAACAATATAGCTATAATAAATGAAGTACAAATCCCAATATTAGATACGCCTACAACGATAAAAGGATATAACATAAAATTTTTTATTTCTAACGGTCTCAATAAAATAGTAGGTATTATTATCATAGTAATAATACTAATTCTCGATGATATCACCATTCCAAAAGGAAATAGTAAAAAGATATGTAAAATTATAATTCCTATTATTGTAGTAATCCAAATACTCTTACTCTTGTTTAATTTCATTCCAAAAACTACTGTATATCCCAAAATGTAATTCAGAAACTCTGTTAACATAAACATCAATAAACAAATTACATCTCTCATCATAGCCTTTTTCTTATCCTGTTCTTCCCATATTCATAAAACTTACGTTTGGCATTTTCTTTATATCTCCTCCCAATTGGTATTCGTGCAATGTTATCACTTAATATTACTTGACTATTTATTTCCAATACATTTGCAATATTTACTAGATAAGACTTATGAGCCCTTATAATTGAAAATTCACTCAATTCATTTTCAATCTCTCCTAGTTTTTTTGTACTAAGTATATAGGCATCATTTAATATTGATTTATATGTATATATCTCTGTACAGCTCCCATCAGCTTTAAGATATAAAATATCATCAAGCTTAATTTCAATGATATCTCCTTTATATCCTTTTAATGTAACCATAACATTTTCTCTCAATTCGTCTATTGTAATATCTAATACCTTTTTAATATTTTTATATATTGGAGGCTTGGGTATAAATCCTATTGTCTTCGTTCCATATGCATCAAAAATATCCTCGATATGGCTAGATACAAATGCGATTCTCAATATCATATCTTGCTTTATTGCCATGTCCTTCAGTTCTATACCGCTAATACCATCCATTTCAATATCGAGTAGTAATAAGTCAATTCTAAAATTGTTTCTATTCTCACAATATTTTATTACCTCTTCTCCACTTGAAAATTCTAAGAAAAAATGTTCTTTATTATAATCTTTAAAATATTTTTCACACAAATTTAAAATAAGTTTTCTTACCTCTTCCTGATCATCACATATTCCTATATACATGGCTTCCTCCTTATTTGTAAATTACCTGTATGCCTTTTTTTATTCTACATGACACACTTTTCTATAAAATAAAAAAACTTTAGTAGCTTTACTAACATCTACTAAAGTTTATGTGGATATATAATATCATTGTTTATATAATTATTTTTCCTTTTACTTTATGATTTGTTAATAAAAAGGTTTTCCCCATCACCACTTTTATTACAA
>CAZKGP010000009.1:0-22911 GCA_964552225.1 uncultured Acetatifactor sp. | reverse complement strand
GATAAGCTAGAACACTTAATTGTATGCGGCGCTTTAGAATCAAACTCTAAAATGCCTTCTGTACGGACTTTTGCAATGGAGCTATCTGTAAATCCCAATACCGTACAGAGAGCATATGCTCAGCTTGAGCAAGATGGCTATCTATATACAGTTGCAGGGAGGGGTAATTACGTGACATGTGAACAAGAATGGAAAAGTGGTAAGATTAAATCTGTATTAAAGGAAATCACCACCAATCTACAGTATGGTAAAGAAATTGGAATCGAGAAAAAAGATTTGCAAGAAATACTAGACCAAGTATTTCAAGATGAGGGAGGTAGCTTATGATTGAAATAACAGCAGTTTCTAAATGCTTTCAAGATATAAAAGCTTTGGATCAAGTTACTGCTACCATTGGAGAAAGTCAGGTTTTTGGATTGATTGGCACCAATGGTGCAGGAAAAAGTACTTTAATGCGTATTTTATGTGGTATTTATAAACCAGATACTGGCAGTGTAAAGATAGATGGCGAGGAGATATTTGAGAATACTACTATGAAATCCAAAATCTTCTATATATCCGACGAACAGTATTTTTATAATAACGGAACACCAGAAGAAATGCTTAGATATTATAAAAACTTTTACACTGATTTTGATACCGAACGTTTTTATCATTTATTAAACGTATTGGATTTGGATAAAAATAGAAAAATAAATACCTTTTCAAAAGGTATGAAAAAACAGCTTTCTGTACTTTACGGTGTTTGCTCAGGAACCAAATATTTATTATGCGACGAAACCTTTGATGGTTTAGATCCAGTTATGAGACAGACAGTTAAATCCCTATTTATAAATGAAATGGAACAAAATGGATTAACTCCTATTATTGCTTCTCATAATTTACGTGAGCTTGAGGACATATGTGATCATGTTGGTTTACTTCATAAAGGTGGTATTCTACTGAATGAAGAATTAGAAAACATGAAATTGGGCATCCACAAATTACAATGTGTCTTTAGAACAGAAAGTGATTATAAAATATTGTCATCTCAATTAAATGTAATAAAATATGATAATCGTGGTTCTCTATATACCATTACATTACGTGAAAATAGAGAAAAAATAAATGCATTTATGAAGGAGATAAATCCTGTTTTTTATGAAATTCTCCCACTATCCTTAGAGGAAATATTTATTAGCGAAACGGAGGCGAAAGGCTATGACTTCAAAAATCTCATTGTTTAGTATTATGAAGGAAGATATACGCCATAGACTTTGGATGGTAGCCTTGTCTTTCCTTGGCAGTTTCTTAGCATTACCGATTCTTTTACTTATGGTTTTAAGTAGAGCTGAAGCCTCTTATGTCAGTGTAAATATTACTTTTCGAATACAACAATCTGTCTTACACTTTTTTAACGAAAATATGCTACTGTCTTGTGGTTTTGTAGTTTTTTGGGGTGCTTTAATTGTTGGACTTTTGGGATTTTCTTTCTTGTATTCTAAGAAAAAAGTAGATTTGTTTCATTCCATTCCAATAAAAAGAAGTCGGATTTTTCTTTGTTTTTATTTAGATGGTATTTTTATATGGTTAATTCCCTTTTTAATCAACTTAGTGATTGCAATTATTATAGGTGCATTGAAACTCAATGATATCACATTACTTAAAGTTTTATTTGCAAATGCAGCTACATCATCTATTTTAATAATACTTTCTTTTTTAATTATTTATCACCTCTGCTTAGTATGTGTTATGATTAGCGGTAATTTTTTCAACGCTCTAATGTCAACTATTATTTTAGGGTTCAGTGCTATTGGAATTTACGGGTTGATTTATTTATTTATTACCACGTACTTTGATCATTTTATGCAACTTCCCTTCGTATGGGACTGGGACCGTATTGTTTGGGCCTCCCCCCTTGCCAGTGTGATTCCACTATTAAGCAAAGTTGATACACCTTTTATGAAAATTGCCAGCCTTATCCTCATGATAGCAAATCTTGTTTTAGCATGGAGATTATACTTAAATCGCCCAAGCGAATTAGCAGAACAAGGAATTCAAGATAAACGAATACAGGGTTTTTTGCGCATCATCGGAACTTATTCCCTTACTTTATGTGGTGCATTATTAGGTCTTTTTATAAATAATTATTTTACCTATAATAATCCCTCAGAAAATATCGCGTGGGCCATATTTGGAATGGCTTTAATGTCCATTATATTTGGAGGAATCTTTAACATTATTTTTAATATGAATTTTAAAACATTTTTTAAAAATAAAATTCAATTTGGTATTACTACTGGTCTAGCACTACTTACTTTTCTAAGTATCAGTGGAGATTGGTATGGATTCGATTCACGAATTCCTGATAAGGATAATATTAAGAGTGGCTCATTTTATATGTCAAGCTATACCGATGGAGCACAGCAGCGAAGTCAATATGAAGATAATCTTGACTTTAGCGACATGCAAAATTCCGACGTAGACTCTATTTATTCCTTACTTAATAAGCTTATTACTAATAATAATAATGACGGCGGTTCTTATATTTATGTTACCCTAACTCTTGAAAATGGAAGTACCTTTTATCGAAAATATCAAGTGCTTTCTGAGGATAAAGAATTATTAAGACCAATTATAGAAGATGAATCATATAAAAATGCCAATTATCCATTGGCAACAGGGCTAGGAATACTTCATGCCACAGATTATATAACATTTAGGGATTGTAATAACAGATCCAATCACAAAATATCTGATGAAGCAACTATTAAAAAGCTGGAGAATGCATATAGGAAAGATTTTGAAGAACATTATAACCTAGATGAACTTGAAAATGCCCCTGTTGTAGGCACACTATATCGTAGCTATGCTGAAAATGAAGTTTCTGTTTCTGAACGCGCTTACCCATCAGAACCCATATACAGTAATTACACTCATACCATTGCACTATTACAGGAATTACAACCTAATATGGTATTTACTATTAATGATGTGACTATTGGTTCTATCAATTTTGATATTTATATTGATGATTTACTCCCCACAGAAGCACTTTATTCTTACTTTGGGTTAGAAGGATACCCTGATTACTGGGAGATGTTACGTGATTTACATGATAATAATATGTCTTCCGATGGACCAGCAGAAGCTACTATTGCTATTACCGAAGATATGGAAGAAAGAGGTCTTTATCAGAAATCAATATCTGATGAAGAAAGCATACAAGAACTTCTTCCCCATTTGATTTTAGCAGACTACTACTCTTCTACAATATTTAATAACGACTATATTCAAATAGGATATATCATTTCTAATAATAACAGTTATTCTTGTTACGCAGAAAAGGGTAAAATACCCAAGAAATGGATTGATATGTTATTGGAGCAATAAGACAAACAGATTATAAGGGCTAAGGGATTTTTCCCTTGCCCTTATAATCTATTCTGCCTCTTTCATATTCTGTAAAAATTACTTTAGTTATTTCTGAACTGTAGAGGCGTCACTTGAAACTCTTTTTTAAATAACCGGTTAAAGTGCTCTACATTCTCATATCCTACGCAAGCAGCGATTGATTCTACTGTTTGACTAGATTCTTTTAACATAGATTTTGCTTTTTTCATACGCATATCTTTTACTGCGCCTTGAAAAGTTACCCCTGATTTTATCTTAATATATTTAGACAAATACGGTTTTGATAGGTTAAATTGTTCTGCCAAACTATCTAAGGTAACATCTGTGTAGTGCCCCTGTATATAATTCATGATATCAACAATTCTCTCTTCACGACCTTCTGTAATATTTTCACCTTCTGCTAATCTATTGGTAGCCAATACCAATGCAGAGATAGAGCTTTTTATAATATCCTCATTTATACCTACTCCCCAATATATCTTTCCTTGACTTATAATACCCACAAAGGCCGCTGCTTTAGAGGTCGAACCTTTAGAAATAGCATGCTCCTCATAAAATGCCACATCAAAATCAATACCAAAATATGATTTGATTGCATTACTTACTGCGTCAAGACGTCCATTTCCGGAAGTTTCTATCACACGTTTCTCTTTATCTTGCTCAATTGTAACTTCTGCACGTATTCCATTAATTTGCTTAAAATGACATTCGGTAATATTAAAAACAGGATTATGATTTACATATTGCTCCTTAAAAATATCATAGATTTCTGAAGGTGTTAATTCCTTATGCCTTTTATCAGAAACACCTTTCACAAGATATCCCACTTCTTCTTTCATTTCATCGGGCAAAGAAATTCCAAAGTTCTGTTTTAAAATAAAAGCAATGCCGCCCTTTCCTGATTGGCTATTAATACGAATCACATCCGATTCATATTCACGGCCAACGTCTTGAGGGTCAATTGGAAGATAAGGAACATCCCATTTTTCTCCGCTTTTCCCTTCGTTTCTCCAAGTAGTCCCTTTAGAAATAGCATCTTGATGAGAGCCTGAAAATGCTGTAAATACCAAATCACCTGCATATGGTGTTCTTTCATTTACCTTCATACCAGTAAGAGTCTCATAGGTTTCACGAATCTTTCCTAAACAACTGAAGTCAAGTCCAGCTTCTACCCCATGACAAAACATATTCATAGCAACTGTAATAATATCTACATTACCAGTACGTTCTCCATTTCCAAATAAGGTTCCCTCTACTCGATCCGCTCCAGCCAATACACCTAACTCTGCATCACTAACCCCACAGCCCCTATCATTATGAGGATGAACACTTAATACTACAAATTCTCTATATTTTAGATGCTTATGAATATACTCTACCTGAGAGGCAAACACATGTGGCATTGCAATTTGCACTGTTGTAGGTATATTAATAATGGCTCTTTGATTCTCATTAGGCTGCCATACATCCAAAACTGCATTACATACCTCCACTGCATAGTCTACCTCTGTTCCTGGAAAGCTTTCAGGACTATATTCAAAGGTAAAGTTGCCTTTTGTTTGTGATGCCAATTCCTTTAATAGCTTAGCTCCGTCCACAGCCAACTGCTTCACTTCTTCTTTACTTTTGTTAAAAACTTGTTCTCTTTGTGCCACAGAAGTGGAATTATATAAATGAACTACTGCATGAGGCGCTCCCTGAATGGCTTCAAATGTCTTCTTGATAATGTGCTCCCTTGCTTGAGTCAATACTTGAATTGTAACATCCTCAGGAATCATATTTCTCTCAATAAGGGCACGCATAAAATTATATTCTGTATCTGATGCTGCCGGAAATCCCACTTCAATTTCCTTAAAGCCTATTTCTACAAGCATTTTAAAAAATTGCAATTTCTCTTCTAATCCCATTGGCTCAACTAACGCTTGATTACCATCTCGTAAATCTACACTACACCAAATAGGTGCCTTGTCAATATAGTCCTTTTTCACCCAATCATAGGTGACCTCTGGTGGCATAAAATAAGATTTTCCATACTTCTTTGTAACGTTCATGATTCTCCTCCTATAAAACATTTTTTAAGTGAGCATGTTTTATAAAATCAAAAAGTCCCTATAAGATTGTATAAAACATTCTTATAGAGACGCAAAATTCATTCACGCGGTACCACTCTATTTCATGAAAAATCAAGTTAGATTCGTCATGCACTCATAGGCACTATTATGCCATTCCTCTTTCTACGGCGGGAAGTCCGTCTGTACCTACGCAACCACAATTTATAAGTGGTCTTCAGACAGCTGCTCTGAGGTCAGTTCGCCTAAAACCTTCGACTGCTTCACACCACCCAGCAGTTCTCTGATAACCAGTTAATAAGTTACTATTCCTCTTCTTCGCTTTGGAACCATATTTAGTTGTTTGTTGATTTATCAATCTTAACATAAGATTTTGGGGATTACAAGGTGCTTTTTTAATCAATTTGTTTGATGTTTCTTATCCTATTACTATTTACTCCACGATTATTAACATGCTTCACGATATAGTGAGGGGGATGGATATTGGCGGTTTTCTCAACTGAGTATGTTAGCAGTTGAGAAAACCTTGATCATCCACATTCAGATACCTTCTATAACTGGCTGAAGTGTAACCTAGTAGCAGTTACTACTCACAGCCAATATGTAAGAAGCAGTCATAACCATTCCAATGAGCCCCGTTAAAAAACGTCGGCACTTGATTTCACCAAGTCGCAGACGCAGGTGAAATCTTAGTGCCGCTACGTTTTTTGCCGAGCGCAAGCGTGGGCGATTTGGAAAGGTTATGACTGCTTCGCCCCATTCTATGAGTAGCTGGGAGTAAACTATAACCTTATCCCATTTGAGCAAAACTGCTATACTCGCAGTATAATTCCATAATCTCTTCTCCCTCTAACTCAACCGTTTCTGCATTGCGTATTGGAAAATTTCTATTCATATCTTCAAAGTTAGTTTGGTTCATATAAGATAACAGTGTCATAATGTTAGCGCTATGAGTAACCACTAATACGTCTCCATCGTGGCTACCGGCAATTTCTTGTAATGCTGGAATGAATCGATCTAACACTTCCTGATAAGATTCTCCCATAGGCGGTTTAGAGTATCTAACATTATTCCGCCAAGCTTGGTAATCCTCTTGATTATATGCTCTTACCTCTTTCCATGTCTTTCCTTCCCAGCTACCAAGATTCATCTCTTCCAGTCCAGACTTCACCTCACACGTAACTTGAAGCTCATCACTGACAATCTCAGCGGTAGCCTTGGCTCTTTTTAGTTTACTGGTATAAACTTTTTCAATTTGATATTTTTGTGATATTAATCTTTTTGCTAACGTTTCTGCTTGTAATACTCCTTGTTGATTCAGCACTCTATCTGTACTTCCTTGAATCTTCTTTAATACATTCCAGTCGGTCTCACCATGACGTATCAAAAATATCTTCATAAACTACCACACAACTTTCCTTCGTATTTTATATCCTCATATTAGCACAGACCGTTATATAAAACTACACCATATTTCATTTAAATATGATTTACAAGTTTTTACCAGATTTAAATTCACTTGGTGTCATCCCAATATTTCTTTTAAAAACTTTAGAAAAATATTTTTCATCCCGGAATCCCACTTTATATGCAATTTCATATGTTTTAAAATACCCTTGTAATAAGTAATCACAAGCGTGTTCTATTCGTATTTTATTCAAATAATCTATATATCCAATTTGCAATTGCTTGGCAAATAAGGTGGATAAATACCCTGCTGAAATACCAACCTCTTCTGCTACTTGCTGCAAAGATAATTCTTCAAAATAATGTTCTTCTACATATTCTCGCGCACGATTGACAACATGTCCCAAAGACATGCATAATAAATTTTCTTCATCTGATTCTATGCCTACCGCTTCATTTGTAACATCATGCAGACACTTTAAAATATCAGAAGAACGACTAGGTTTTAACATATATGATTTCGCCCCAAATTTGATAGCCTGTTGGGCATATTTAAAATCATCATATCCACTTAAAATAATAGTTGCGGGCAATATAGAAGCATTTTTAGCCTCCTGCATTACCTCAATTCCATTCTTAATTGGCATTTGTACATCAAGAAGCATAACATCAGGACGCTGTTTAAAAATAATATCTAAGGTTTCCTGTCCATTTGCAGCAAGATAGATTTTATCAAACCGATCTGTATGTAATCTTATATATTTTTCTATACCTAAGCGAATCATATCTTCATCTTCAGCAATTAATAACTTTACAGACATGTGTTACTCCTCTCTTTCAAATTCCAAGGGTAGTATAAAAGTAATTTTTGTTCCTTTTCCTTTTTGACTTTCAATATGCAAGGTAAAATTATCTTGATACTTTAACTCCAACCGTTCCTTTACATTCTTAATCGCATATCCGCCCATTCGGTGACTTTTATAGGCCCTATCCTGAGTTGCCTCCCAAATACTGTCTATTTCAGCAGAAGTCATTCCTACCCCTGTATCTGAAATAACAAATTCTATATTTTCATTTCTTCTACGTCCAGTTATAACCAAATCACAAGGTCCAAGAGCATTTTCAATTCCATGAATTACTGCATTTTCTACAAAGGGTTGCAGAATCAATTTAGGAATAAATGCCTGACTTATTTCTGGGTCAATCTCTATGGAATAATTAAGCTGTTTCGTAAAACGCATTTTTTGAATCTCAAGGTACCGATAGAGCAATTCACATTCCTGCTCCACATGAACCATAGCATTTCCTTGTCCCAGTACCAAGCGAAATAACTGTGACAGGGAATAAATACGTTCAGCAATTTCTTCATTTCCTTCATTATTAGCCTGCCAATAAATAGAGTCTAAAGTATTATACAAAAAATGAGGATTAATTTGAGCCTGCAATGTTGCCAGCTCACTTTCCTTTTCTCTTAATGCCATTACATAATTGGTATTGATTAACTGTCTCATATCAACTACCATTTTATTAAAACAAGTTGCTACTTCACCTATTTCATCATTAGTATCTACCTTTACCTGCTGGGTAAAATCGCCTCGCCTAAATTTCCCCATAGCTTCGCATACTAGCGCAAGTGGCTTAATAACAATGTTGGATACAATAATCAGCACTGGATATAAACCAAGTAATACTCCAAACAATAATGCCAAAGGCATATAAATTACCTGAGAAATATTTTCCCATAAATGACTTTTAGGAACCACCTTACATACTACACTGCTTTTATAATCTGCTTGATAAGAATACAAAATGTATTTACCATTTTCGTATACATGCTCACCTGATTTTATATTTTTCTGTTGATACAAATTTCTCATCTCCTGAGAAGGCATCTCTCCATAAGAAGTTATTATTTCTACACTGTTACTTAATATTGCAATAGATTCGCCATCCTCCTGCATAGCATTCAAACATAGATTTTCTATCTTTTCTTCCGCAATACCCAGCGTTAAAAATGCCAAAGGTTTCTTTTGGGATAAATCATAAATCTCTCTACAAAGTAATAACTTACCATTACGATTTCCTAAGTAAAGATCACTTTCACCCTTATCCACTTTAACCCAAAACATTTTACCTTTCAGTTCCAACGCCTTATTATACGTATCTGTATTCTTAATTTCATCTATTGTTTGAACATAAGAACTTGCATCAATACATTTCAAATAAGGATTTACACCATTTTCAGGGTACAGTGCCACCGTTTTAATATATCCCTTTAGTGCAAGCATATCAGTCACCATCTGCATCGGTTCCTCATGACTCCAAAAACGACTATTCTCATTAAACAATTCCGGTTTATCTGAAGTAATAATATAATTTACTCTCTGATTAATTGCTATATATGTAGACATATTTATTACATCCTGCTCTGCTATATAAAAGCTATCAGATAAACTGTGCAAACTAGCCATCTGCATAGCATTCACCTTAGATTTTGTTTGCCCCACCTTCTGCCACATCAAAATCCCACTAATTAAAATCAAAATCGGAGTAATTACAATATATATGTAAAAAATAATCTTCTTCTTTAAACTAAGATTTTCAATCGCCCTTTTCATTTTGCAATCCCCCTACCTCCTAGCCTATAACTACATCTTAGAAGAATGGCTTTCAGCCATTCTTCGGTGTGGAACTTAGAAATTATTAGTCTTCGTACTTTGAAGACTTAGAATTTCTTTCCACGCTTAGCCCTTTACCGCCCCCATCGTCACCCCTTTCGTAATATGCTTATTCAAAATCACATATACAACTACTGCGGGCATTGCAGTTAAGGACATTACTGCAAATTGTACGGCATAGTTGGATGAATACTGACCAGTGAATTCAAGCACTGAAAAGGGAAGTGTTTTCCATGTTGGAGAGCTAAGATAAGTACTTGCCATCATAAATTCATTCCAGTTATTTAAAAATGTCATGATTGCAACCGTAGCAATAGAGGATTTCAATAATGGTGTTATAATCTGAAAAATAATTCGATAAATACCACATCCATCCATAACAGCTGCTTCCTCTAATTCTACAGGAATAGATTCCATAAAGCTAGTCATTAAAAACAATCCTTGAGGAAGTGAAAATGCTATATATGGTAGCAAAAGAGCCCAAATAGTGTCTGTCAATCCAAGAGTACTATATATTTTATAATTAGGAAGAAGAGTTGCATGAATGGGAATCATCATTCCCATAAGCAAAATAGTTTTAACTAAGCCTCTCAGCTCAAACTGCATTTTTCTACACGCAAACCCTGCCATTATGGATATTACAATAACCAAAAGTACTGCCAACCCATTAATTAATACACTGTTTTTTAAATAATGCAAGAAATGTCCATCTACAAAAGCCTTAATATAATTTCCCCATTGTATTTTTTCTGGAATAATAAGTAATCCCTTAGTAAACATCTCTGTACTGCTTGCTAATGAGAAATTAAGCAGCCAAATCAATGGAAAAATTTGAATAACAGCTACAATAATTAATATAATCCATAGAAGGGATTTTCCAAATTTACTTCTTTTCTTTCCTGCTGTTTCCATTTAGATTTCCCCCTTTATCATCTTTGGTTTTTTCTCTTGAAATATTTTATTTAATACTACAGTAGCAATCAAACAGATGATTACAAAAATAACACTGATAGCATTTCCGTATCCATATCTAAACGCTTTAAATGCTTGTTGATATAAATAATTAGCAGTAAATTGTGTTGCATTCCCAGGACCTCCATTAGTTAGCAAATATACTATTTCCATTTGCTTTAGGGCAGAAATAACCGCCATAGTAACATTAACTTGAATCACTGGTTTCATAAGAGGAAGGGTAATATACCAAAAGGCGGATTTTTGAGTTGCTCCATCAATGGCTGCTGCCTCATATAAAACGGGGTCAATATTTTTAATACCAGAATAATAAATTAACATTCCCCATCCAAATCCATGCCATATAAGAACAATCAGCACTGCCCATATGGCCGTTTGTTGGCTAAACCAATTGATTTTACCTTGATAACCCATAGCATGTAAAATATTATTAAGAAGTCCAAAATCTGGATTATATATAAATTTCCATAAGTGTGCAATAACAGCTACCGAAATAACATTAGGGATAAAGTAAACACAACGAAAAAAAGATTCTGCCTTTCCTCCTAATTTATCTAAAACCGCCGCCACAATAATGGCTAAAGGATGTTGTATACAAATAAACCCAATAGCCAAAAACAAAGAATTGCGTAAAGCGATACCAAAATTACTATCTTGAAATAATGCTTTATAATTATCTAATCCAATAAAATTGTAAGTTCCCATCCCCGAATAATCTGTGATTGAATAATATCCACTAAGACAGATAGGGAAAAAAATAGCAAACGCAAATAATATTAATCCTGGCAAAATCAAACTTAAAATAACTAACTTATTGCTATATAGTTTTTTCATATACAAGCTCCATTCTTGAAAGCAATAGCCGCCCTTAGGGGACGGCTATGTTGCTATTAAACTTTATTTACAGGCCATTGCAATTGTTGAGAGAAACTTTTCAATGGTATCTGTTCCGTTAGATACGCTTTGAATCATACTTTCAATGCAAGACTTAAATGCAGATGCACCAGAATCATTAATAGGTGTTCCAGAAAGGCTAGCCGCATTATTAACCAAATCAACAATTTGTTTCTGTAATTCGGTTTCATCACCAGTCATATAAGCAGATTGATCTTGAGCAGACATACCAACTCCATTTTCCCAGCCATATTTTGATAGTTTATCAGGCTGATACATATAATTTAAGAATTTAATTGCTTCCTCTTTTACAGCAGATTCTGCAGATACGGCATAACCGCCACCATTCCAAGCTGCTATATCATTTGCTGTTCCATAATCCTGAGAATCATAGCCTGTCTGAAATAGACCTGCATCTGCTGCATCTTTTAATAGCTGTGTTGCTTCCTCAAATGCAGGATCAGAGAAATCCGCTGTTGCAATGGCATTACTTACAATATCAGTATAATTTCCAGTAATTTTAAACATTATATCAGATAAAAAGATTGCCATTGGCCACCCATCACCACCATCCATTGCAACTGGAATAATATCTGCTTCATTAATGGTTTTACCTAACTCAATTAATTCATTATATGTAGTTGGAATGGACCATTCATTGTCCTCAAACATTTTCTGATTGTAATAAAATACTGCAACATCAGTATTTCTAGGAAGTCCATATAATTTACCATCTTTTTTGAATCCATTCAAAGAATCGGTAATAAAACCATAATCTGCATAATCACTTTCATTAAGTTCTGCTAAAACACCTGCATCCAACACTTCATCTAAGAATGAAGGCTGTCCCCAAATGCTAACAACATCTGGCATTTCAACCATAGAATATGCCTTGAATTTTGTTTTATAAGCTTCTTCGTCTAATGCTTCTACTTTAATTGTTACATTTGGATTCTCACTGACATACTCATCAATAATCATTTGCTCCACTAATCCTTGACCATTTTTGCGGTCTGGTAAATTGGAAAACAACAGCAATGTTACCTCTTCCACTGATTCCGTACTGCCAGTATCTTTTACCTCTTCAGTACTTTGATTAGGTTTTTGACTAGATGTACTAGGTTCACTACTTGCAGGTTTTTTCCCACATCCCGTTAATGCAGATGCAACCATTGCAATTGTTAATACTACTGCTAAAAATCTTTTTTTCATGTTACTTCCTCCCATTTAATTACATTTTTGTTATTTACACTTGAATTATAGCATTGGGAAAAATCCAATTACAGACATCATTTTTTCAAAAAGGTGTATTATTTTCGAAAAAAAGAGGTTTGACTCTGTTTTAAAGAATCAAACCTCAAAATTCATTTTCATATTTTTTAAATAAATTATAATAAGCACGAACATTTTCTAACTCTGTCCACCGTTTCACATCTACTGGATCTTCATCCAAATCGTAGATTTTAGCATTTCTCATAGATAAAACAAATGGAGAGTGAGTGGAAATAATAAATTGACATCCAAAAAATCTCGTAGCACTTTCAATATACTGCATTAATTCTAGTTGTCGATTTGGAGACAAGCTATTCTCTGGCTCATCCAAAAGATATAATGCATTCTCTGTAATTTTTTCTGTAAAATAAAGATAGGCATTTTCTCCATTGGAATATTCTCGTACATTGTCCATCAGCCTACTTCGAACATACTTGGATTGTGTCTTGCTTCTTGCCTGAGTAACCTTTTTGAGCTTATCGTAATCCTCCAAAGACTGCATTTGAAAGTGAGAATACTTATGGTCTAAGTACTCATCAAACATGCTTTCCCTTTTCGTATCAATACCCTCGTTTAATTTACGAATATTAAGCATGTAATCAAATACATCATCACTCGTAATAATACGGCTGTCAGTTGGAATCGGCCTTTCCATTTCCAGATTACACATATCAACATAATCTCCATAAAAATTAGATTTGTTATATACCGAATCTCTTTTTACTTGCAACTTCTCTGCAATCACATTAAGTGCTGTAGTCTTCCCCGTTCCATTTCCACCATATAATATAGTAATTGGTTCAAAATCAATGCGATAAAAACGATGTTTTGATAGTATATTAAATGGATAAAAGGAATCATAACAAGTTCTTTGTATACCCCAATGAAAATCAGTTTCCTGGTCTTCGTTGGGGAATGTAAAATTACTTAGGTATATCATATTAATAACCATGCCTTTCCAACACAAGAGGGAAGAATGGCTCAAAGAGACGCCATACTAGCATCAACTGGATCTTTAGCATAAAGCACCTTCAGTATAATCGGTGTAATAATACTGGATATAATAATCAGCAAAATAACTGCTGTAAAATACACTGGTTCCAGCAATCCCGCAGATAGACCTTTCTGGGCAACAATCAATGCCACCTCCCCACGCGTCATCATTCCTACACCAATCTTCAATCTGTCGTGTCCTTTGAATCCGCATAACTTCGCCATTAATCCACATCCAACAATCTTAGTTATTAAACCAACAATTACGAAACATACAGAGAACAGAATAATACCCCCTGTTACATTTCCTATATTTGTTTTAAGACCAATACTTGCAAAAAAGATGGGACCAAATAACATATATGAATTAATATCCATTTTCTCTGCTATGTAATTAGAATCCTTAATAGAGCAAAGAATAATTCCTGCAACGTATGCCCCTGTAATATCAGCAATTCCAAAATATCTTTCCGCTATATATGCCATTGCTAGACAAAGTGCCAAGCCAATAATGGGAATACGTCTTGTATGAGGATATCTACTATCAATTTTCTTAAATATCTTATAAATTATAAATCCTACAATAAGTGCAAACACAAAGAATAATATTGTACTTATAACTATCCTTCCAGGGTTAGAATCTGGATTTTTGAAGCCTATTACAAAAGTTAGTACAACAATGCCTATTACATCATCAATTATTGCTGCACTTAATATTGTGGTACCTACCTTTCCTTTTAACTTTCCCATTTCTTTTAAGGTCTGTACTGTAATGCTAACAGAAGTTGCCGTTAATATAACTCCCATAAATACTGCTGTTAAAAATTTATCAGAGCCCCAAGGTGCCACTCCATAAAATCCCATATATAATAAGGCTCCGCCTATCAAAGGTACAAATACTCCTGCACAAGCTATTAAAAATGCGATTGGTCCTGTTTTTAGCAATTCCTTTAAATCTGTTTCTAATCCTGCCGAAAACATCAGCAGTACAACACCAATTTCTGCCATTTGCAATAGAAAATCAGTCTGTTGAATCAAACCTAGTATACTTGGTCCGATAATTAAACCTGCAACGATTTCACCAACTACTTGTGGTGCTTTTAACTTCCTTGCTATAATACCACAAAACTTTGCAAAAATAATAATAATCGCTAAATCCTTAAAAATACTATATGCTTCCATAACTGCCTCCTATAATATAGGCAAAATCTACAAAGATTTCACCATGCAGATTTATTATAGCACTATGGATTAATGAGGACAATATTCATAATATACAAACAAAAAACACATTTTACGATAAAAATTGTTAGACATTTAACAACTCATAATTTTATGGAACCCTTTTCTTTATAGGTATCCTTTCAAATAACTGTTGCATTCCCAAAGCTGCAGTTATTATAAACAGAGGTAAATTGACCAACAAATATCTTGCCCTTGCTTCAAACAGCAATGCAAAGAAGAAAATACCTACCATCCCTAATAATAATGTTATCAATTTTTCATCTAATGATTTTATTTTCAAGCAAACGCCTAACATCGTTCCAAGAATAAACAGCCAGATTGCTTGAAGAAATGTAGCTAAATAGGGATAGTTTTTCTCATAAGAATAATATAGCGATTGTAATCTCTGTGCCATTTTAGTTGGTCGCTGGGTCACATCTTGATAAAATCCTCCCTCATATCCCCAGGAAAAGCTTCCGTCATTAAAAGTATATAATAACTTTTCTATATATGTCTTAGTTAAGCCAACTGGTCCATATTCCTTTATTCTTGAGAAGGCTCTTTCTAGTTGCTTTGCTTCTCTTTCCTTAGGATCAGTTATTGTACTAGAAAATCCATAATCGGGTGAGTGATATCCACCGCTAGATTCATTGTTTAATCCCATCATAAAATAATGAGCAGGGGAAAGTTGAATATCCTCATTAAAGTCTAAGCCAATATAATCAATGGAGTAGGTAAATAATGCCTTAGCTAAGAAGATTGCCGGAATAATAAAAATAAGGCTATAGATACCTTCCTTTCTTTTTCCTTTTTGAAATATAAAGTTTATAATCTGCATCATTATTATTGCTATAAAAATTATAATTGATGTAGGCTTCATATAGTAGCCAGTCACACCCAACAAACAGATTAATGGCCATAAAACAAATCTTAGTTTACTTCCATCTTTACAAATCAAATAACAATAAAAAATTAATACTGATATAAAAATTGAATAAGAATCTGTATAAGGAATAAGAATCCAAGGCGACAAAACAATCATTGGTATGGTAAGCATATAATATAAATATCCCCAAACATGACTTTTGGTAAGTTTTCTAACACATAATGCTGTCAAAAGCGCAGATATATTCATGATAATACAATCCACTTTAATACAAGATAATAGAAGGTCGGTTCCGATACCATGTTCCATAATATAACTCATTATTTTTGACATGAAAAATACTGGGATAACATTATTTGTGTACTGGGAATAGTAATATGCATATCCTAATGTAGAACCCTCTGCAACTTTTTTGGCTGATTGAAAGTTAATAGCAACATCCCAGCCAGACATAAAATATGTGCTTTCCACAATATATTGTTGAACAAAAAACAATAAAACTGAAATAATACATATTATTATAACGAAATATTTTTGAAATATTTTTTTGGGAAATCTAAACTTATATTGATATTTTTTAATAAAATAGAAAAAAGGAATCCCAAGCAACAAGGTAACTCCCAATAGCCAAATATTTTTCACAAGAGTTTCTAGTTGAATATAATAATATACTCGTGTGTCTACAATAATATCTAACAAGAAAACAAATCCGTATATCACTAAAAATAGTATTATTATAGATTTCCAAATTTTATTCTGTATTTTCAATATCTGTAATTCCCTTCCTTAAGCCATTTTTATAATAATATTTGTAAATTTATATGCATCAGCATACTAAATATAGCGAATACTCCGAGGAAAATTGTCCCTCCCTTTTGTAGCAATTTATTTTCTTTTTTAACCATCCCTAAGAACAAAAATCCTATCAAAATTGCTACATATATATAGCGTACATGCATGGTACAAATATGTGGAAATGCAAAGCAGAATTTAACATATAGCAAAAATATAGTAGCACTCGCAATGCCAAAAAAAATGACAGTGCTTCTAATATTTCTATCATTTCTGTTCTGAATCAATCTTATTAAAAATAATATTGGTAACAAGACTAATATTACTACCACCATCCAAAACAATCCCGTTCCAATAAATTTTATAATCGGATTATTCACATAAAAAACCCCTTCACCAAAAGTAGAAAACTTAAAAATACTAATAAATATATTGTGGTCTACATTTGGCAAAGCATTACTCCATTGAATACTTAAGGTATCAAACTGCCCCTTAACATCTAATAAGCGCTGAGTCTTTGTAAACATCCCAATAAATTGATCCATCTCCTCTGGTAACAAGGGAACATAATTAATAGGTACTTTAAATAAAATTATATTTCTAATATAAAACCATAGTCCTAGGGGAAATGCAATCAAACCAAAAACCATAAATTGTTTTACGTAAAACAGCCATTTCCCCCTATTCCTATAAAGTTGAAGCAACATTAAAAATGCCATCGCCGGTGCCAATAACCCGCCTGATAATTTGGTCATAATAGCACACCCAATCGATATTGCCATCCCAATTATGTTCTTCCATTTGGGATTATAATACCAGAAAATTGTATAATAAATGCTCATTACCATAAAAAGTATCAATAATGCATCATTATTAAGTCCACCACTCATCATAATAGATACAGGGAAAAATGCCACCGGCAATAGTACAAGACAGATTCCCTTAGGTGTCATACCCAATCTTTTTCCGATTTTATACAGATACCCTAAGGTAAACATGGAATATATAAAGGGCAAAATCTGCAACTGCTCATCAATATGTTCTACAGATATCCCCAATAATATATTTATCTTTGCCCACACTGCCATCACAATATAATTGAGGGGGGGATGATAAAATTGATTCCATTCTCGAGGATCAAAATCAATCAGATGATTATTAGCATATAAATAATAAGTGTAGCCAAGATGACCCACTGACTCTTCACCAAAGGACCCTATATCATTTTGGAATAAATGTGCTTGGGTCATTACTATATACATCATTCGTATCATTAGACTTACACTTAATAATATAAAAACTGTATTTTCATCAATGGTTTTTCTAGAAAAAATAAATAAAAATAGAGCCGTAAGAACTACACCTGCAACAATGGTTACCTCTAATATCCACTTTAAGTTATTCCCATCAATACTTCTAATATGACAAACTACCCGAATAAGAAGCAACGTTAGAATACCCATTATACAAATGATACCTTCTATTCGCCTCTTGTAAAATAACCAGATAGAACCAATTGCCAATACTATAGATAAAATAATTAATGTGGGGATAGTTATTTTATATACTTCATCTTGCTGAAATAAGAAATTAGCAACTATTGCACATACTAATGTAAGCAAAAAAATTCTATTTTCTTTCTTCATGATATTCGCTCTCCGTATTTACATTCCAAACGTTCCTTTTTTCCGTACTACCAGAAACAATATTAGAAACTGCTTCAAAAGCAGTTGCCATGGAATGGTCCATATTGTTGTATCGATGCTGTCCATTACGTCCAATGCAATATAAATTAGAACTTTGATTTATATAATCTATCACTTTATCAATCTCTTCATATGTGTCAAAGTAAGCCGGATATGCTTTTTTTACTCGTTCCTGATGTGAAAATAATATTTCTGTATTCTCTTTCAATATACCCATTTTAATCAATTCATTTGTAGCAAATGCAGAACTCTCTTCATTGGTCATACTCCAGAAATCATCACCCTCTTGGCAAAAATACTCTAGTCCAATAAATAAAGTTTCCTCAGGCTTTGCAACCATATATGGTGACCAATTATTAAATATTTGTATTCTTCCCAACTTTACATCTGTATCCTGTACATATATCCAACAATCAGGAACTATATTATTCAGTGTTTTTATTACTGTCTTATTTACTAATTCCAATGAAGGGATTAATAATCCCACTGTTACGAAATCTCTGTAAGGCAATCCCTCTGCTATTCTTACGATTTCTTTGGGAACTTGATTCTCCATACTAAGAACCAAATCCTTCAGAGGCATACTAGATAGAACAATATCTGCTTCCTGTGTAATAACGGTTCCATTCTGTTCGTAAACTACTTCTGTAATATTATGAGACTCATCCACATGAAGTTTGGTCACTTTACTATGATACTTAATCGTACCACCCATCTGAACAATTTCTTCTCCTACCTTTTCCCACAATTGTCCGGGACCATACTTAGGATAATAAAACTCTTCAATTAGGGAGGTTTCTACCTTCCGATTTTTTTTACCAGGCATTATTTTTCTAAAAATATCTTTAATTATAGCAAGAATAGATAACCCCTTTACTCTTTGAGCACCCCAATCAGCAGATATTTCCCTTGGATGACGTCCCCATAATTTTTCTGTGTAGCCTTCAAAAAACATCGAATATAAAACTTTTCCGAAACGATTTATGTAGAAATTCTCTAAAGAATCTTCTTCTCTTTTATAAAAACAGGATGCCAAATAGCTAAAACCAGCTTTTAGGGTAACAAAAAAGCCCATATTTTTAATCGTATCCCATTTCATACTAATTGGATAATCAAAAAAATTCTCTTTATAATAAATTCTACTTACCCTTTGACGTAACAGCATTACATTATCTTCAATTTCAGGGTCAGGACCATGCTCAGCATAATTCCTCGTTTTACCTAACACTTTATCGTCATAAGACGGCTTCCCCTGCAAAGGCATTCTATCCTGCCACCATTTCATTACATGAGAATCTTTAGAGAAAAAACGGTGCCCTCCAATATCCATTCGATTACCATTTAATTTTACAGTACGTGAGATGCCACCTAATTCTCCGCTTTCTTCTAATAGAATAACATTTCCATCATACTTCTGACTTAACAATTCATACGCTACAGTAAGCCCAGCAGGTCCGCCTCCGATAATAACTATATTTTTCATTTCAATATTCAACCTTCCAATCATGCCTCTTCACCAGCACAAGCAATATAGTGAATGAGCATTTCGCATACCATCAATTATACCTAAAATTGGACATAAAAGAAACCCCCATTAATTTATTGTACAAATGTCTGTGGTATCCAGATTCCATCTTTCCCATAAGGTTGAACCATTTTAATATACGTTGATATTTTATCCTCTAAGAAAGTAATCTGAGCATTTATCTCTCCAGTTTTTGTATCATCCTGTTGCCATTGAACCTGAACCATAGACGAATCATCTACCAAATTTAACAAATCTAGTAGGGCTGTTTCTGGGGCAAAAAGTCTCTGATAAGAGGGATAATCAATTTCTTTTGCATTCTTATTTAATGTTTCTCCTAAACCATTCATTAGATAATCTATTCCTGTATTATGAATACCATAAGGATATGCTCTTGTAAACTCTGCCCCCTTACTGATAGAATCATAATATGTTATTTTCTCTCCTGTAATTATTAATTCATAATCAGTCCAATCATAGTTGATTTCTTCCTCCCAAATTGTGACATGTGGATCTGATGTGACCGCTACATAATAAATAGTAGCGCTATCACCAAATGGTATAATGTTATAGATTGTGTATGTATAGCTTGCCCCTTCCATAGGCCAAGGGCTATATAATCCAAAGGAAGCATAGCCATCTCCCTTTACTAATAATTCATTTTTTTCCAAGCCAGCTTGCACTTTATCCGTAGACATAGCAATAATTGTTTCTGCGTCTCTGTCCACAAATTCCTGTGCCCATATTGCCAACTGCTCTTGCAAATTATATGGAAAATCTAGTTCTGCCATCGTCCCGGTATCGTAAGTATCAAAATACACTTCTCTTTCTACAATTCCATCTTCCCCCTCCTGGCAAAATTTAAACACTGCATTATATTCCCCTGTTTCTATAATCTGTGGTGACACATCTGTATAAACCCATTCTTTTTCAAAATAATTTGAATTGTCATCTCCATCTATAATATTATTTATTATAATTCCCTTTTTTCCATACTCAGGGCTAATACATCCATATACTTCAAATTTGCTATTCTGAGAAGTACATAACAGTATCAATGCATCTCCTGAAGGCCAATCTTCTTTATTATAATATGAATAGGCATTCTCCAATCCTACATTTAGACAAATTCGGTCCATAACTTTGTACAGAGGAATATCCTCTGATTCTGCTACAACAGTTTGGTTTATTTTGGTTTGATTGGTTTCTACCAGTTCCACTTCCATCTTTTCTTCGGTGTCATCTGGTAAACGGTTCATTTGCGGGTTACTTATCAAAGCAATTGCCACAACAATAACTGCTGCGATTAAACATACAGTTCCCCAAAATGCAGGCCTTTTATAATTCAAAATATTTTTAATACGTTCTTTTATCTCTCCTTCTCCAAAAGCAAGTGGCGCTCCACCAATTATCGAATGACCTTTCCCCATTGCAAGAAGCGTTGTCAAATATTCCTTTTTGATTCCTGCACCCATTTCTCTAATAACAGCTTCGTCACAGGACATCTCCATATCCTTGGTCATTAATATAAATGCAACCCATACAAGTGGATTGAACCAGTGTATACATAATACTAAAAATGAAACTATTTTAATCAGTGGGTCGTGTCTTTTAATATGAGTCTGCTCATGTTTTAATATATAAGCAGCATCTCCCTCATCCAAGTTAGTAGGAATAAATATTTTAGGGTTCATAACTCCAAGCACGAAAGGAGTTCTAAGATGTTCTGCCAAGTATATATTATCCTTTATATAAATTGCATCTTTTAATTGATGATTTAACTTATAAATAGAAAATAGACTGTACAACATCAGAATAGCAATTCCTAAAATCCATACAACTTCTCCAAGCAACAGCACTATCTGCATGGAATTTATACCACTAGTTGTTACAGAATTAGGCAACACCTGATTCACTGTAGAATCATTTAAGGGCACAATACTTTGAACCTGTGGCGCTTGCTGATATATAATATCCTGTGGTATTATCTCTGAATATTTTGGCAAAATACTGATTACACTTTCAAACGAAATAGGACATACAAGACGAAACAACACAATCAGCCAAAGTGCATAGGAGAAGATTTTGGGCACTCTTTTCAAGCAAAAGCGGAGCAAGATGACTGCCACAATTGCAAAGCTTCCCGTCAAACTCATATTTAAAACAGTTAAAAACAAACTATTCATTATCATCCTCCTCATATTGGTCAATTAATTCTTTAATCTCGCTAATTTGCCTTTGATTCAGTCTTTTACCTCTTATAAAAGCCGCCAAAAACTTAGGTAGTGATCCTCCAAATGTGTCTTCCACAAACTGCTGACTCTTCAAGCTGTAAAATTCCTTACGACTAATTTTAGATGTTACCGTAGAATTAATATTTTGAAAAAGCCCTCGATCACAAAGTCTTCTCAACACAGTATAACTGGTGGTACTCTTCCAAGACAGTTGCTCTTCACTTAATCTAATAAGCTCCTTAGACAAAATAGGCTCCTTTTCCCATATAATATCTGCAAATTTGGCTTCTGCTTCCGCCAATCTGAATTCTGCCATTTGCCTTCCTCCTTTTACTCTACAAGTTGTAAACCAATTTCAGTCTACAGCTTGTAGAGTTTTTTGTCAATAAGTAAACCACAACCCATTGTTTTCTCAAAAGATTGTGGTTCTATTATATATTAATGCTAAACGCTATTTAAGTGAGTAATGTCAACTGACAGTTTACATTATTGCAAGCATTATACCACAAGAAAGAATCTCGCTTTGCGAGATTCTCCGCCTGTGGCGGGTCGCGTAAGCGACATCTTCCTTTCCGCCACAGTGCGATCCATAGCGGAGCATTTTTTATTTTATAGGGAGAACTTTCCTATAAAATAAAAAAGGGTTCCGGAGAGAACTCCGAAACCCTTGAACTATAATTCTATTTATTATTTAACGATTGTAGCAACACGGCCTGAACCAACTGTACGTCCACCTTCACGGATAGCGAAAGTTAAACCTTGCTCCATAGCGATTGGATGAATCAATTCGATGGTCATTTCGATGTTATCACCAGGCATACACATTTCTACACCGTCTGGTAAGTTACATACACCAGTTACGTCAG
>CAZKGP010000008.1:14283-25679 GCA_964552225.1 uncultured Acetatifactor sp. | reverse complement strand
CCCTAGATGAGATGCCAAGAAGCTGGCATACCATATGGTTTGCTTATGATGCCTTGAACCGTCTTATTCTTGTGAAGGATAATTATGGAGCAAAGGTATCTTACCGCTATGATTGCTTAAACCAGAAAACCTATGAAAGCTATCGCATTAGTAAGGACGTTAAAAAGGTAGTACGCTACTACTATGATGCTGCAGGAAATCTAATCAAGAAGGAAGAAGAACTCGCATCTCCTTACCGTAAACAACCAGGTGTGATGCCACCAAACAAGGCGGTAACAACCTATACCTATGATAAGAATAAGAACCTAATTCAACAAATAGAACCTAGCGGAGCCACCAAAGAGTGGCACTATGACGTAGCAGACCGCCTAGTGGAAGAACGAATTGTAGAAGAAGGAAGTGGCATAGACCGTAGATATGGCTATACCTATGACCCACAAGGACGGATTGTAAAAGCAGTTGACTACAGCTTAGAAGAATTCGCAGAGAAAGCCTATGTATATGATGCCAAAGGCAGATTGACTCATTATCAAAATGAAGAAGGTGGAATACTACGATTATTCTATGACAAGAATAACCGTATACAAAAGGCAGTCCTACCTAAGCTGTTTGAAGAAAAAGCAGAAGAGGGAGCAGGACCTAGCTATTCCTATAACCTGTCAGGTGATGTAACCGAGATTAGGGATGCTTATGGAACTGTAAAAGAACGCTATGGGTATGACCAAAGTGGAAGAAGAATCCACATAACAAATGGAGCAGGGGACAGAGAAGAAGCAGAATACGACAAGGCAGGAAATCTAATCAAACTAACCAGAGGAACAGGTAAAGAAACCTCCCATCAGAAGATGCACTATAGTGTACAAGGTTATCTTACTGGCGTAGCGGATGGGAATGGAAATGAGACACACTTTGTCACAGATGATTGGGGGAGAATTACTGAGATTCACACACCAGATGGTGGAGTGGAGAAGTATACTTATGACTACGGAGGCAACCTCATTTCTTCCAAAGATACTTATGGAAATGCCTTAGAGTATACATATAACAGCCAAGGAAGAGTATGTGAAATCCAAGACCAAGATGGTCTGTTACAGCAATATGTCTATGATGAAGAAGGTCGCCCACTCTTACACGTGGACAGAAACGGAAATCAAATCCATACCACCTACAACATGGACCAGCAACTCCTCTATCGACAAGCCTATGAAAAAGGGCAGAATAAGGTTCTCACAGAACGATACCGTTATGATGCCAAGGGACTACTAAAGGAGAGCATTGGTGGAGGCATTACTTATCACTACCATCATTCCAAAGCAGGGCGTCTGCTAGAGAAACGCAGCGGAAAGAAACTTCTTCTATCGTATGAATATGATAAGAACGGCAATTGTATAGAAGAAACTGACCAAAAGGGAGAAACACTAACCTATCAATATGATGATGCCAATCAGCTTAGGGAAATCCACCAAAAGGAAACCAACACTAGGCTTGTTTCCTATGCCTATGATAAGGCAGGAAGAATTAAACAGACCATATGTGGTAATGGCATGGAAACTAGGTATGAGTATGATAGTAGGGGGATGTTGAAAGACTTACAAACATCCACTCCGTCTGATAGCCAAAGCTTGTATCATTGCCACTACACTTATGATGGAAACGGTAATCGTACCAAGAGAGAAGGTCAAGGTGTTGAAACTACTTATGGATATGATAGTAGAAACCGTTTGACTCAGTGGGAAATGGAAGGATATAAAGGCGTTTCTTATGAGTATGACTTTAATGGGAATCGTATTTATAAGAAGGAAGAGGAACAAGAAACGTTCTATACCTATAATAGGAAGAACCAGCTAGTAAGCTTACAGAACAATGAAAAGGTTCTGCAATTCTTATATGATAATCAAGGAAACCTATTAGGACAGGAAAGTGCTAGTCAAGGAAATGCCAACCAAAGTGAAAATCGTCACTATACTTATGATGCCTTAAATCGTCAAACCAGTATCACTACAGGAGAGGGTAAGATACAAAGGAACCTGTATGATGCAGAAGGAATGCGATACCAGAAGGAAGAAGAAAGTGGAAATGAGAACAAGGTTATTCAGTTAGTGTATGATAGGAATAAAAACCTAGTAAGTAGTAGTGTAAATGAAAAGTACTTACGTGTAGTAGGTGGCAGTTTCCCAGAAGCTTTACTTCAAAAAGGAAAACAAGAAACCACCATTTCTTACTATGGAAAAGATGAGCAAGGTAGTATCTTGCACCTAACAGATGAAGATGGAAGGATAAAAAACCAGTACCAATATGATGCTTTTGGTGCTATACTTGAATCCAAAGAAGAGGTAGATAATCCTTTAACTTATACTGGGCAAGAATATGACGAAATACCTTCGCAATACTACCTAAGAGCAAGATATTATAACCCACTTCTAGGAAGATTCCTGCAAGAAGATAGCTATCATGGAGATGGATTAAACTTATATGCTTACTGTCAGAATAACCCTGTTATGTATTATGATCCTAGTGGGTATAAGAGATCTGATTGTAAGCAAGATACGAGTGGTAGGGTTGATGAGGGTGCGGAAGTAAGCGGAGGTAACACTTTAAGTAATGGTAATGTGCAACATATCAAGAAACATTCTTTTGAAGGAATGGCGGAGCAAGCCAATTATTTAGATGATGTAAAACTGCAAGCTAAATTAGATAATACATCATTTTTCACAAAAGAATGGAGTATGGACGAAGTCAGTAAATATACACAACAGGCTATTGATTCTTTAGCTAAAAAAGGTATAACTAATGGAACCCATAACGTTGTAATCAACAATGAAAGTATAACTGTAGTATTAGAAAATGGTATTTTTAAAACGGCATTTGGAAATTATAAATATACAATAGATGACTTTAAATAGGAGGAGTTATGTTTAATATCGAGTATAGAATTTCCCAAGAAAGTGATTCCAAATTTATTGGTGAAATGGGATATTATAAGATGATATGTAACTCAAATTATTATGGGGATATCTTCCCAAAGGAATTAGAGGACGTAATGGGAACAGAGTATCTGTATGATTTTATGCGTGATATGTTAATGGTGGTTAATGAGCTTAAAATAAAAAAATACGTTGCTTTAAATAATATTGAATCTTATAATTTATGGGTTGAATTTAGGAGACAAGAAAAGAATGTATTAATAAGTCTAGTTTATGCAGATAAACCTGATGGTACGCTTAATATTGAATTTGAACTCTTGAACAAGAACTATGATGAAAAACTATGGAAAGAAGAAAAATTTGACTATAATGACTTCAAAAATAAAGTTTTGCTGGTAGTGAAAGAATATGTAAGAGACGTTCAAAGCAAAAATGTGAGTCAATCTATAAAAGAGATTGAGATACTTACATGTATGATTAAAGAGTTAGAAGTGTGACTGTTTTTTTATTAAAATTAGAAAATTTCATTTTAATCCTAAGGGAAGTAACGTAGGACTTAACCTTGACAATTAAAAAAGCAAAGCTAAACTAGATAATCGATGGAAAAAATATGTTTTGAGTTTCTCGCCCATCGTAAAGGGTAAGCATTGATTTTTGATTATCAAGGATGGCAAACGCTGGGGAAATGTAAATTTTATTAGTCTTATACCTCATTATGCTTCTCAATCTAGTAATTAATTGGTCTATTTGAAGCCCCATATACTCTTAATTGGTCACTTATATTTATGATGTATTAAATCATCAAACAAGAATCACTACAGGAGATGGAAAGATACAAAGAAACCACTATTTCTTACTATGGAAAAGACGGGTTCAAAAGCAAATGAGCAAAGATTTGACAGGTGATGATATATACAAAGAAATTATTGCAAGTGCGCAACGTTCGAGAAAAACTGTGAACAAGTCATTAGGATTGGAGTAGATTATGAGAGTAACATACAAACAACAAATGAAAATAAAAATAATAGGATAGAGTTTTGGATTAATAATTTTGATTATGAGGATGGTATAGATTATCTTGCAAAAATATTCTGCAAAAAATTTGATTTAATAGTTGAAGAAAAGATAGACTATATATACTTTAGTGTAATTAAATTGCATATAGACAATATATCTTATGAATTGTTATGGCATGAAGATGTTGGAAATGTAATATATTCTATAGAGCAAGACGAAAATACGTTAAAAATTCTTGAAGAAAGATTAACGGTGGTATTAGATGATTTAAATGATAGACTAGAAGCCATTTAATTTATCTTGGTTATACTATAGGACTTTTAAAAACCCTTAAATCAAAAAGAAACTGTTACCTGCCTATTCGAGAAGTGAATGACACACAGGAAACAGTTTCTTTTTGTCCATGACCTAAAGGGAAAAGGACACCCTGTAGCTATAAAAAATGAATCAATATTTATTATCTAGTTGACGCTTTCAATTGAATACTTGAAGTGCGGTAAGATTTAAAATTAATTTATAAACAGAAAGAGATACTGTTCTCTCCAATTAACTCTTGTGATAAAATTAATCAAGAAGTTGCAGAATCTTTCAGGGGAGCATCATATATTCCAACAGTAGATACGAGGAAAAGTATGGATATATTAAAATGGATACAAGAATGGTATAAATCTAATTGTGATGGAGATTGGGAGCATATGTATGGAATCACAATAAGTAATATAGATAATCCTGGATGGAGAGTCGAAATTGAGTTAATTAATACAAATGAAGAAGATAGGAAATTTAAAAAAATTCAATTTGATAATGGTGATAAAGATTGGATATTATGCTATGTAAATGATAATATTTTTTATGGAAATGGAGACTCAGATAAGCTAATAGAAATATTAACAATATTCAAATCTTGGGTGGAACGAAGAAGCAATATTTAAACAGAGGATTCACTTAAAAATCACATACTTCATGCGGATACGGGTAGTAAGGGTGGCGGTAAATCCTTGTCTAAAGATATTGTTTTTGGTAGTGATGCAAAATCCACTCAAAAATTGACCAGTCAAATGAATAGTAGAGGCTGGACTGAAAATATAGTAAAAAATACAGTGGATAATCCATATACAACTAGAATAAGCACAAACAAGGCGTCCGGAAATCCAGCAACAGTTTATTATACAAAACAAGGTTCATATGTCATAGTTGATAATGTTACAAAAGCAATAGTACAAGTTAGTGATAATATTAATCCAATAACATGGGCACCAGACATGAGCATAATAGATCCATATATTCCTAAATGAGGTGAAAAATAATGAAATTTAAAGATGTAATACAAGCATTAGATGTATTTAATATATCAACCGAAGAATTCTATAAGCTAATTGATTTAAAAAAGCATTTAATATCAATGGATAAAGACAATATTGAGGTTCAAGAGTGTATATTAACACCATATTACATTCATGGAAATAAGAGATTAGAATTATATGAATATGAGCTTAATATAAGAAAGGTAGAAAAACTCAATTTTGAAAAATTTTTATTAAATTTAACAGGACAAAAAGATATCAAAAACATTCCAGAAAATATAATTGAGCTACAAAAAAACTGTTATATAAAATTAGAAAATGATAATACATTTCTAAGCATAAATATTTTACATCAATATGTTGACTACATAATCAATAGTATTGAATTGCAAAATCAAATAAAGGATTGTTTTGGTCTATATAATGTAGAAGAATTTTATTTTGCATTCTATTAATAGAATTGTATAATTGGTGTTTAAGCCAATTAAGTAGTCTTTCTAATACAATATGGAAAAGATATAGAGGAATATATTGAAAGTAACAAACCAATACATTTTTGGTCAGAAATCAACGCCTGGGTATTCAGGACCAATAGATAATGACAATTTGGTTAATCATATTCATGTTGAACACCGAATCAATGGGGCAACAGGAGCGTGGGGAAAAGGAGATGGTAGCAAAGTATCATTGCCACAAGATTGGCTAAAGTAGGAGGCTAAAATTATGAAAGGAATTAAGGAATATATTAATAATAACAGTTGGGACGATTATATACTTGAAAGCATTAGTATAGACTATGAAAAAGCAGTTATTAATATCTCATTAGATAACAAAGCAATAAAAATAAATTGTAATAATTTTATTGGCATAGAATATTTAGGACAGTGGGATGAAAGCGTGATAGGGAGTATTTCACTTTACGAGAATGATGATTTTTGTAATGAAAGTCGTACAATTGTCTAAAAGAATTATACTAATGACATTTTAGGAGGAGGTATTAAAAAAATAAATGATAAATGGTATCATCTTTTAATTAAGATGTTAGATGATGTGTCTATCAATATTTTATGCACTGAAATAAATATTTTAGATATTTGAAAAAGGATACTCTATTAATCGAAATGTTTATTTAATGGACGCTTTGTTAATTATATATTGTTCAAGGCGTCTTAGCCATAAGGGGAGCCCAGAGAGCAATCCACGGTTAGAATATAACTTACAGTTCTTTGCAGAAAAAAATAATCGTCCTCTAAATTTGTCCCCGAATGGAGCTGGTAGATCCTACAAATATGATAAGAATGGAAACCGTATCAAGAAACCGTTACCTGTCTGTTCACGAAGTGAATGAAATACAGGTAACAGTAAAAAGAAGAATAAGACACCACCATTTCCTACTTTGGAAAGGATGAACAAAGTAGCATCTTACACCTAACAGATGAAGATAGAAGGGTATAAAACCAGTACCAATATGATGCCTTTGGTGCTATACTAGAATCCAAGGAAGAGGTTGAAAACCCCTTAACTTATACTGGTCAAGAATACGATGAAATACCTTCGCAATACTACCTAAGAGCTAGGTACTATAACCCCCTTCTAGGAAGATTCTTACAAGAAGATAGCTATTATGGAGATGGGTTAAACTTATATACTTATTGTCAGAATAACCCTGTTATGTATTATGATCCTAGTGGGTATATGAGTTCTGATTGTAAGCAAGATACGAGTGGTAGGTTGGATCTCTATCATTGGAAGATATTAGGAAAGTGGGTAATAAAAATGAAAGAGCTTTTTATCGGTCATGGAATTCAAATAATAAAGCGTAGTGAAAAATATTATCTTATTTACGATGCAGGAGAGATTTGTGACAGAATGGAAGAGATAGAAATAACAAGAGCAGAAGTAGAACTTGCTAAAAAAAGTTCTATGGATGCTTATAATATTATAATAAAATATCAAAATGAAATGGTATTTGGAACAAAAAATTGAGTGGCTTTTTTAATGTGTATACATTTAATCCATTCCTCATCAGTTTTTCGCTGCTCCTCAGTTAATTGTGAAACGCTGACCTACCATTATGATGATGTCAATCAGCTTGGGGAAAACCATCAACATATACAGATAAAGAATATGATAAAATTTCTAAGCAATATTACCTAAGAACAAGATAACTGTTAATATTCAAATACAAGAACTAATTAGACTAAACATTGCAATAGGCGGTTTTGAAAAATAGGGAGGGATAAATGGATATGGATGAAGCATTAAACTTTTTAAAAGAGAATCAACCATTACAAAAAGAGATACCTATCATGGAGATGGACTGAAAACGGCAAAAATAGATGCTGAATTTGCAATGTTTAAACGGAAGGTAACGCAAATGAAAGTTTGGATTTTAGATTGTGATGTAGATAATTATGAAACTCTAACATGGAAACAAAAACTTGATATTGATTATATTCAATCTTTTGATGAAACAGAAAAAATTCAGAATTGGAATCCTATAAAGGTTAAGCGTGTATATGATAGAGTGTTTAGCAACACTCCAGGTTTCTCTCCACATATACCAGTCTTTGACCAACGGGCAATTGATGTGTTAAATGATTTGATTATAGGTAATGCTGAAATATTACAACTTGATTGTGAAGATGGTGTTTTTTATGCAATAAATGTCACATATGTAAGGGATTGTATTGATTATGAAAAATCAATATACAAAACATTTTGAGATGATAAACGAATAATGAGATTTATCAAATATGTATTTGATGAAAAAACAATAGAAGAGATGAATTTATTTAAAATAAAAGATGAGTCTCTAAAACGTCCATTTGTTTCAGAAACATTTAGAAAAAGGGTAATTGATAGTAATCTAACGGGTTTTAAATTTGAACTAGTTTGGGATAGTGAAGAAGTTTAATCTTATGATATAGCATTGTATAAAAAATGAATTGATAGTAATAAAAATGTCAAAAGATATAGGGAAGTACGTCCTTTAGGAAGATTAGATATGAATGAAAAAGTTAATACTGAAAAATTAAAACTATTATTAGAATCTGGAGAAATAGAAAAGATTATGATAAAAGGAGGTTGTAGAGCATATCTTGATAGCTACAGTGATTATATGAATCCAATGTTATCAGAAATGCATAAAGCTGAGGTTTTATTGCGAGAAATAAAAGAAAATATGTGATTAAATTCAATCCTATAAATCTTATGTAGATAGCATGATAGACATGAAGATATAGCCCTACTACTACAGAGAATAAATTCACCTAAAATACTATTAATAAAAGAGGATTGCAATCATTAGCATGATGCAATCCATTTCCTTCTTTTTCACATAATGAACTCATACATCATATCTTCTTAAACAAGCACCATTGGTGTTAGATTCTCTATACCTTGAATGGGTGGCTTTAATAAATTGTATTTTAGTATATTAAAGTATCTCTATTGGCACGCCATTGTTCATAACATTCCAAATCACTACCAACTAGCGCAAGTGCTAACCCAACTATCATTGCATCGTCTACCACTCCGATTACCGGTATTACATCAGGTATTAAATCTACTGGAGATAAGAAATATACCAAAGCTCCTGTTATCCCTATAATGGTTCCGATAGGTATATCTGTGTATTCCTTTTTTATGTAAGAACGTACCATTTGTACCATAACAGGAATTTTAGCCAATTCTTTACCGACACCTTTAATATCTTTTATTTTTAGCGTGACTTTATTAAGAAAAGCATCTAGTTTATCGACATCTTGTAATAGTGCTTCTGCTTCACGTGTACTTTTATTAAATACCTTTTTTAAATTATCTTCATTTAATAATTCTGTATATTCTTCAAACTTTTTGCGTTTTCCATTTCTTTTCCTTTCTCTAATTCATTATTTTTTTCTAGTATGCTACTGAATTAATTGACGTATTCGCCTTTCTGTATATCCGTACTCCGTTGCAATATCGCCCAAACTCTTTCCTTCACCCCTTTCATTTACCTGTTCTAACACATACTCTCTTGCATAAAATCTTTGTGGAAATGAAATCTGTTGCCCATGAAAAATATGATGTATTGATTTTGCTCCCTCACGACCTATTTCCTTGGCGATTTCTTGATATACACTTGTTAAGTCATCAAAGTTAATATTTTCTTTTGCATTCTCCATACGACCGCTCCTTTCCCTTACAATATAAACTATTTGATATTGAAATTTCGCATTGTAAAATTCCTTATTTATTTCTTTTAAAAGAAGGAGAAAAACAAATACAAATAGGATTCCTTTGGTGCTATACTAGAATCCAAGGAAGAAGTTGCCCCCCTTAACCTATATAGGTCAAGAATACGTTGAAATTTCTAGGAAAGGAAAGCATATGAATACTGAATACATTGAATCACACCTCAAGTGTACCAAGGAAGAAAAAGATAATTGCGTACAATTTTTAGAAATCATGATAGAGGTACTGGATATTTCCCGTAGGTACGGGCTATTGCAATTAGATTATGAACTTTCCAAAAGGGAAAAATGGAACCAGATTCCTAGTTTGGTAAGAGGAATTGAGTTAATTGCAGATGGAACAGATCCTAAAATTGTTGAAAAAATAATGAGTAATTACATCATTGCAGACGGGGATACAGGGGAAGCATTTTTAAAAAATATAATAATTATGGAGGGAATACTAGCAGTTCAACAAGGAATAAGTAGGAGGGCATATATAGAAATATTGCAATCCTATTTTGGTTCTGAATTTATTACGGTATTTCAAAAGTTAGAATTTATTTCTACTCCTACCGCCACCAATGTTTTTGAGAAAATTGATATAAATCAAGGATGTTATTCTGAGGAAACGCAACGAATGGAAAAGTATCTAAATCTACACTTTAGAAGTATTCAGCGGATATTGCGTGAAGTGGAAATGATGGATTTGGTCATAGCTCTCTATGGGGCAAGTGGTAAGGCGAAATCTATTTTTATAGAAAATGTAACGCAAAGAACGGCTTATATTATTTATGATTTATTACAAGAGATTAAACCAGCGGAAAGGGATATCATCCGTTCACAGAAGCTAGTGGATACAATCGTACAAAAGTTGGAAGAACAAGGTGAAATTGCGACCAATCCGTTGAAATAGTTTTACTAAAATTTAAATAGATGATTTCTACTCGTCGTCCGTTTTCCTCAAACACTTTGCCGACGGCGTTCATACAATAGGTGTTTTGGGAACAACTTACATCAAACACATTCCACAGAATAAAACAAACGCGAAAGGAAATATTATAAAGGTATCACTTTTTATAAAGAAGGGAGCCTTTATGCATTTAAATAAATTTAATGCTGTATATTTTGAACCAGCGATTCTTTCCTATCCTTTGGGACAGGAGCTGAAGGAGAAGTTCAAAGATTTAGAATGGATTGAGATAGAGAGTCATAACAGAATACCTGAAATGCAAAGTAAACCAAACTCAGAATTTGGGCGAATGAAACAGAATTTAATTATAGGAGTAAGGAAAACGCATAAGTATGTAGAAAACCACAAAGTATCAGATTTTTTGGTGCCTTATACGTCCTCTGGATGTAGTGCAATGTGCCTGTATTGTTACTTAGTTTATAACTATAATAAATGCTCTTATTTAAGGCTTTTTGTAAATCGTGAGCAAATGATGGATAAAATTATTAAAGAATCCTTTAAGAATGGGGCTGACCATACCTTTGAAATTGGAAGCAATAGTGATTTGGTATTGGAAAATATGATTACCTCCAATTTGGAATGGACAATCCCATATTTTGCGGAAAATGGGAAAGGATTTCTCACTTTTCCAACAAAGTTTCATATGGTAGACCCCTTGCTTTCACTTTCCCATGAAGGAAAAACTATTTTTAGAATGAGTGTTAATCCTGAGGAAATTATACAACAGATTGAACTTGGCACCTCATCTTTAGAGCAGCGGATTGAAGCTGTTAACAAGATGGCGGAGGCAGGGTATCCAGTAGGAATATTGGTGGCACCAGTTATTTTAGTTGATGGTTGGCAGGAATTGTATACCAATCTGCTGATAACGTTACATGAAAAGTTGACTCCTAAAGTTCAAAGTCAAATGTTTATAGAAATCATATTGATGACTTACAGCTATATCCATCGTGCCATTAAT
>CAZKGP010000008.1:0-14273 GCA_964552225.1 uncultured Acetatifactor sp. | reverse complement strand
AAAAAATGACTGGCAGGGGCAGGGGGAAGTATTGCTATAGACCAGAGGAACGAGAGGTGGCGGAACATTTTTTTAGAACGGAAATAAAAAGAATTTTAGGAAATGTTAATATCTTATATATTAGTTAGTGGTATAATGTATTAAAACATAACGAAAGAGTGGAAAAGTCATTGAATATACTACAAAAAATAAAAACTTTGGGAAAGCACCCTTTAATTGAATTATTAAGATATAACAAGGGAAATCCAAGAACCCTAATTCTCATGGAACCTCTTTGGGGGATTCCGTATAATTTAATTGCACCCTTTGCCACACTATATATGTACACCCAAGGAATAACAGACGTTCAAATTGGACTGATTCTGTCTATTTCTATGTTTGTTCAGGTGTTTTTTTCATTTGCCGGCGGTATACTCACGGATAAGTTAGGGCGGAAATTTACAACCATAATGGGTGACTTCTTTGGCTGGAGCGTTGCGTGTCTGATATGGAGTATTTCCAATAATTTTTGGCTGTTCTTAATTGCCGTTTTACTGAATAGTTTTGAACAGATTAACCAAACAGCTTGGTATTGTTTATTAATAGAAGATGCAGATTCTAAGGATTTAGTGGGAATATATACCTGGACAAATATAGGTGGTTTGGTTGCTATTTTTTTTGCTCCCATTTCGGGGTTGTTAATTAATGCTTTTAGCGTGGTTCCAGTGATTCGTGTTATATATATTGTTTTCGCTGTAAATATGTTGATAAAGGTGATAATTACGTTTCGCCATTGTGAAGAGACCAAGCAGGGAAAGGCTCGTATGATAGAGACTAAGAATACCCCCATTTCACAGATGTTGTTTGAATACAAAGATTTGATTCCTAAGGTGCTGAAGAATAAAGAGGTTATGAAAGTACTTGTTGTCTCTGTATTGTTACATATAACAAATCTTGTCAGTACTAATTTTTTTAGTTTGTATGTAACGCAAAGACTGGGAATAGCAGACCGTTATTTGGCCTTTTTTCCTATTTTGAATGCGGCTGTAATGTTGATATTTATGATTGGAATTCAGCATCGTCTGGAATTTGTGAAATTCCGGATACCTATGTGGATTGGTTTGGTGTTGTATGCTTTATGCTCCATGCTCCTAATTCTGGCTCCCATAGGTAGTATGCCCATTGTTATTATTTATGTCTTTGTTTTGGCAGTAGCGAGTGCTCTTGTGGGACCTCGTAAAGATGCCTTGCTCCAGCTCAACATTGATCCCAAGGAGCGAGCTCGCATTAATGCTTTGATTATGTCCTTTACCATTGCATTTGCTTCACCCTTTGGGTACTTTGCGGGCTGGTTATCAAGTATTGACCGTCGCCTGCCATTTGTATTTACATTTGTCATTTTTATCGTAGTAATCATTATTGTGGGGCGTATTCATGATCCTGATTTTGCAGAAGTGCATAAAAAGGGCGATGTTGAAAAAAACATGTAATCATCCTTATTTATGGTAAAATGTATTAATAAAAATATTGGTTTTCTTTATTTAATAAACAAAATGCACAATAAAAGTTGATTTTTTGCGCAAATTGCGCTATCATTAGATTAATATTTACTGAGGAGGTAATAATTAATGGATAAGAAAAGATCAGCTTTTGACGCGTATTTAACAGCAGTTTATAAATGGGGGATTATTACATTGGTAAGTGCGGCATTGTGTGCCGCATCTTTGTATACCGTTATGAATGTGATAGGCTTAATGAAAGTATCATGGACTGCACTCATTATTTTTGTTGTTATGGATATCTTGTATTTTATCTTTGGACTTTTTCTAGTCAAAACTTCCATAGAAGATGGATATTTGAAAGATGGCAGATTGCGCATAGGTAAACTGTTTGCAGCCAGTGTAGTTGTCATTCAATGGAATTACATAATATACATGGTGCCCTCCAGAACATTTTGGGGCTTTTTATTTTTCTTTATTATTTTAGTAGGTTTCTTTTTAGATTTAAAATTAGTATTAGCAGATGGTATATTATGCATTATATCTTTGGTTATATCATGGTTTGCAATCGGTAATAATCTTCCGGTCAAAGATGAACTATTTATTTCTGACTTAATTATGTGTATCGTTGGAATTTTGTTATCTTTAGTAGGAATAAGCCTATTTATTTTCTTTATGACACATTTTCTGGTAAATGCGAAAAAGGATGAATTGGAAGCCAATAATAAGCGAGTACAAAACATTCTTACTGCAGCAAAAGGACTATCAGAAAACCTTTTGTCAGCGGGAGTCACCTTGTCTCAGATTGCGGACAGTGAAAGTGCATCTTCTGAGCAGTTAGCAGCAACTAGCGATACGCTTCTTCATAATAGTAATTTATTAAGTGAGAAATCCGATGAAAGTGTTTCTAATCTTAATGAATTACGAAAATGGGGCGCTGAAGTGAATGAAACTGTAGAAAATGTAGAGAAAACGTCTCTGGAATTACTAGGTAAGTCAGAAGAGAATGAGAAATTAATAGATTCTTTACAGCAAATTAATGAAGCGGTTGTTACCTCTACGAATGAGACAAGTATTGTTGCAGAGAAACTTAGCAGTGCAGTACAAGAGATTGGTGGCACACTGCAACTTATTAATGATATTTCAACATCTACCAATTTACTTGCTTTGAATGCTTCAATTGAAGCAGCAAGGGCGGGAGAAGCTGGAAAAGGATTTGCAGTTGTAGCTGTGGAAGTAGGTAATTTGGCTAACAGTACGAAAGATTCCTTGAATGACGTACAAGAAGTAATTAACAGAGTTCAGGAAAACGTTCTAGAAATGACTAACTTCGTAGAGAACAATTCACAAAAGTTAGCTATTCAGAATGAATCTTTTGTAAAGCTGTTTAGTGGATTGCACGAAATGATAGCATTATTACATCAATCGATTAATGATATTAAGCAAATGGGAATTGCCCATAGTAAGCAGGCAGAAGTTATTCATAGTACAATAACTATCAGTGAAGATATAGCAAATAGCATACGTCAAGAGAATGAAGAGTTTTCTAACATTTCTAAAATGGTTGAAAATGACATTATAGATATTGCTCAAATGATAGAACAAGTAACGACCATTAACCAAATGACAGATGAAATAGATAAATTGTTAAATGCTTAAAAATATTGATTTTCAATTATACCTATGATATACTAGCCAAGTTGTAAATCCATATCATTGGGTTACATTCAGAATATCGTGTGTTCGAGACCTTCCACACGTAAAACAAAACTAAAGGAGATAATTGAAAATGAACAAAAAAACGTTACTTATGGTACAAGCGGCTATGATTGCGACTATCTACATTGTGCTTACATTTATTGCCAATGCATTAGGTCTTGCTAATCATTCGATACAAGTCCGCTTTTCTGAGGCACTTACCATACTGCCTTACTTTACACCAGCAGCTATTCCGGGGTTATTTGTTGGATGCTTAATAAGCAATACCTTAACCGGATGTGCACTTCCCGATATTATATTTGGAAGCCTTGCTACTCTGATAGGAGCTGTATTAACATATAAGCTTCGTCGCTACAAATGGCTTGCGCCTGTACCACCGATTATTGCTAATATGATTGTGGTTCCTTTTGTCCTTCTTTATGCTTACGGTATAAGACCATTATGGCTTTCCTTTATAACCGTAACCGCGGGTGAGATAATTTCCTGTGGAATTCTTGGTATGATTTTACTATTAACCTTGGAAAAGTATAAGAACCGGATATTTACACAATAAGCGTATGTAAAAAAGTTTGGAGAACTAATCTTGTGCGGTGACCTAATAAGTCAATAGGCACCAGGAGCGGTTCTCCTTTTTTGTAAATTCGTAGGAAATATCTAGTTTACAAGTCAAGTTGGTATGTATACCATAAATATATATGGAGAGATTTGCTGGTCCTGTTTGGGGTCTATTCTGGTTCCGAATTTATATTGAACTTGTAATGACCAAGAAAGTCAAAGAACTGTGCTCACAACTGGCAAACACTGTGTTTAATCGATAAAATGGAGGATAAATATGATTTCTCTTTGCATAGATTTCACATAAAATTTACAATAGTCATCTTGTACCCTTATTATGGAATACGTATAGTAAAAGAGAATAATGGGTAACGGGTAAAAAGTTAGTAAATTTTTAGAAGCAGATTTTGGAGATTGGTTATTACCGTTTTCTATATCAATAAAAAGTGGAGCAATGCTAGTACTAAAATGGAGGGCGTGAAAGTAATGACTGGCAATTGGGTGGAACAGCTAAAATTATTATCAGGAGTATATACACCATCTGAGCGAAAGGTGATGTATTATTTGCTGAAAAATGAAAAGACAGTCAAAGATATGACGCTTCGGATGGTGGCAGGAGAGGCAGGCGCAGGTCAGCCCACGGTAGTGCGTATGTTGAAGAAAGCTGGTTATCTGGGATGGCATGAATTCATTCGCCAAGTATGGGGAGAGGGTGAGCCTGCCAAGGAGGAACTTTTATCAGAAGATAATATACCATTGGCACTAAAAAGTATCCAGACAGATATTAAATTAATAGAAGAGATGGCATTGCAGCTAGATATTAAGAAGATAAATAGAATGGTAGAGTTATTTAAGAATGCCAGAATGATTGATATATATGGTACAGATAATTCAGCAGGGGCAGCATCTGAATTGTCTGGAAAGCTTTTGCATATGGGACTTCCGAGCCGGAATTATCAAGATTTGTTTTATCAGAAAATCAGTGCAGGGCATTTGGGGAGTGGCGATGTAGCTATTGGATTTTCCATTTCAGGTGAGACAAGGGCTGTGGTTGATGCAATGCAGGTAGCTCAAGAGAGCCGAGCTGTTACCGTAGCAGTTACAGGGAATAGAGAATCGTCGTTGGCGCAGTATGGGGATTATGTATTTTATACACCTACAGTGGTACTAAGCGAGGCTAGTCGGTGGATATCTTCTCGCATTGCCCAGACTGCTTTTGTAGATGCTATTTGCATGGCAGTAATTGAAAGCGATAGAAAACGCTTTAATAAAAAACTAGAACATTCCATTAGTGGATTTGAGGAAGATGTGATAGCAGAAAAGGAAAAAAAAGTTTTATGGAGCATTGCTCCGTAAAGCTTTTTTTACTTTCTAAACTTTACGGTCTTTTTACCTAAACTTGATAGAAGCTTGAAAATTGCTATGCTATGATTTGCTTGTTGGTTAGGTGTGAAAATAAAACGGACACAGTAGATATGGGAGGTTTTAACATGACATATGGAAGTCAAGTGGCAGTGGAGTTGAAAGAGGTAAGACAACTGGAAGGTACAAGGCGGAATACACGAATAAAAGGAAAGTTGAATTTTAAGAAATGGTGTAGTGTAGGTTGCTTTGTAATACCTGCCATGGTACCGCTGGTGGTATTTTGGATTTATCCCATTCTTCGCTCTTTAATTTTAAGTTTTACAGATTGGGATTATATGACACCAGATTATAACTATGTATGGTTTGATAATTATAAAGCGTTATTTCATGATTCTCGATTCTATAAAGCATTGTGGAATACAGTGATTTTTAGTGTAGGTACGGTTCTGCCTACCGTTGTAATAGGAATTATTCTAGCATTATTGTTACAAAAGGCATTTCGAGGAAGTGGAATCTTTAAGTTTATTCTATTCTCACCTTGGATTACTCCCACTGTAGCCATATCTATTGTATGGACCTGGATTTATGAACCAGATGTGGGGATTGCTAATATTGTTTTATCCTTTTTTCATCTGCCTCCTCTGCAATGGATTAACAGTTCAGATACTGCTATGTTGGCAGTTATCATAGTAACAATATGGCAGAGTTTGGGGCATGCAATGATTTTTTATATATCGGCACTAGAAAAGGTTCCCAAGGAGCTTTATGAGGCAAATGCCATGGACGGTGCAAATGCTTGGCAAAGATTTAGGGATGTTACCTTGCCATGTATTTCTCCCACCACTCTGTTTCTAATCATTATTACAATGGTTAATTCCCTGCAGGCATATGATCAAATTCAGATATTGACTCAGGGCGGACCGTCTGGAAGCACTAGAACCTTGCTTTATATGTATTATCAGCTGGGTTTTGAAGAATTTAATATGGGTCAGGCTACATCAATTGCAATGATTTTAATTATAATTACGGTTATCTTGTCTTTGGTTCAATTTATTGCATCTAAAAAATGGGTGCATTATTAAAATAGGAGATTTTATGGAAAAACTAAAACACTTTTATCAGAAAAAACTAAAATTAATATTGCTAAGTATAGCCGGAGTTTTTACAATATTTCCGTTTATCTGGATGCTGTTAAGTGGATTAAAAACAAAAGCAGAAATAATGGATGCGAAGCAATTACTTCCAGCAGTACCCCAATGGCAAAATTTTATTGAGATATTTACCAATTCACCTTTGCTTCTATATGTTTGGAATAGCTTGATTGTTTCGGTGCTTACGCTGATACTGCAACTGTTCTTTGGAGCGTTAATAGCATATGCAGTAGTGTTTATGCAATTCAAAGGGAAAAAACTGCTTTTTGCTGTAATTATGGGAACTTATATGTTGCCAACTGCAGCTACATATATTCCTGGTTACATTATTTTATCTAAAATGAACTTATTGGATACTTTTACTGGAATAATTATCTCCAACTGTGTCAGTATATTTGGGATTTTTCTTTTGAGACAAGCATTTATGCAGGTGCCAGGGGGGATGGTTGAAGCTGCAAGAATTGATGGGGCAAGTCACTGGAAGATTTTGTGGAAGATTATAACCCCCATGACAAAATCTTCATTTATTACCTTTGGACTAATGAATTTTATTAATAGTTATAACAACTATATGTGGCCTTCTTTAATAACGGATTCCCCACAAAAAAGTCTAGTATCACAAGGACTGCGGAGATTTTTTATTGAGGGTGGTTCCTATGGTACAGAATGGCCATTGGTAATGGCAGGAAGTACCGTAATTGTTCTACCGCTGCTAATACTATTTATGTTTACTCAGAAATGGTTTATTAATGGTATCGGCAGTGATACAGGTATGAAGGGGTAACACCCTTATACATAGATAGTAACTGCGCAGTTACAAATAAGACAGATATATATTTTTTTATAATATGGAGGAGAAATAATGAGAAAAAAAGTACTTTCAAAAATGTTAGCTGTAACAATGATTGCAGCTATGCTTACAGGATGTGGAAATATACCAGAGAAGGGGGCTGAAGATACCCCTGCAAATGCAGCTACAAATACTTCTACAACCACCCCTGTAAATTCCGAAGTTACACAAAAAGAAGAAATAGTAGAAATTGATTTCTGGTATTCAGGTGGTAAAACTGCAGTAAATGTATTGCAAGGAAAGGTGGATGAATTCAATGAATCTCAGACTAGATATCATATCAATACTGTAACTCAGGCAGATTATTCAGAAACATATCAAAAGCTTCAAGCAGGAATTGCAGGAAAGAATGCTCCTGATATTGCCTTGCTAGGAGTGGATAATGCGCGCAATCTTTCTAATAAAAATCTGGTGGCAGACATCCAGCCATTTATAGATAGCGACAGTGAATTTAATCAGGAAGATTACATAAAAGTGTTTTTTGATCAGGGATATACCGAAGATGGAAAACTATTTGCCATGCCAGCGTATGGTACCACTCAAGTCCTTTATTATAATATTAAAATCTTTGAAAATGCTGGTATTAATGCCAACGATATTAAAACATGGCAGGACTTAGAAGCTGCAGCAAAGAAAATTAATGCCAATGACAATACCGTGTATGGCTGGGAACCTATGTGGGGAAAAGATAACATGGTAGATGCAGCACTGAGTAATGGAGCTAGTGTTTTAAGCGAGGATGGAACTCAAGTGATTATTAATTCAAAAGAGTGGGTTGATGTATGGGAGAGTTTCCGTACTTGGATTCACGACGACAAGATTATGAGAATTCATTCTGGTGGACAAGGCTGGGAATACTGGTATAAAACCATTGATGATGTTTTGGCAGATAAAGCAGGTGGCTATACAGGTTCATCAGGAGATCAGGCAGATTTAGATTTCACTAAAGTAGCAGCAATGGAACAACCAGGATGGGGTGACAATCCTTCTGCACCTGCAGCAAGTGCATTACAACTAGTTATGTTGGAAAGCTCATCCAATGATGAAAAACAAGGTGTATATGAGTTTATGAAATATTTTACCACGCCAGAGAGTCAGGCAGAGTGGTCTATGGAAACAGGTTATGTAGCAGTAAGAAAATCCACTCAGGATGTAGAAGCATTTAAAGCTTATGTAGAAGAGAATCCTCAAGCGTTGGTGCCTTTGCAACAGGCATCTCATGGTTCCATTCTTTCCTTAGACCCTACTGGAGGCAAAATTTGGGATGCATTAAGTATCGCTGCAGACGAAGTGGAAATCGAGGGAATTTCAGCACAAGAAGCATTAGATAGAGCACAGAAAACAGCACAGGAAGCGTTGGATAATTTATAAAACTATGAACATGAAAATAGAATTTTTAATTAACAAGGAATCAAGTAGTATGATGTGGGAGCCCTTTTGGCTCCCCGAACAAATTGCTGGACTGACGCTTCATATTAATTATCCTGAGCACTTTCAATATCATAGTTATATTATGATACTAGATGAGAAAAAACAGTTTCGCCTGCAGAAATTGCTAGGCTATGGAGAACAGATATTGGGAATTACAGACGCACCGGAAACAACTAGTATTGGGGGAATTCCCAACAGACTAGGTGTGGGAAAGTGGCAAATTGGTTTGGGTATTTTTACAGAGTATTTGAACCGTTATGAAGGGGAAGTTCCAATAAGGGTAAGCATAGAAATTACAGATAATTTGATACCCATTACAGAGCCTATTGGTGAAAAATGCTGGACCAGAGATGGAAAAGAATTTCAAATTGATCCCTTAAGCTATGACTGGGATAGGAAGTTCATGAAAGATTTTCGTTGGTATAAGGGAGATTTTCATACCCATACTAGACTTTCTGATGGTAAGGAAACTGTTAAAAATGCCATGATAAAAGCAGTTCAAAGCAACTTAGATTTTTATGTGCCTACGGAGCATAATGTTCTTCACACTGGCTGGCCACAGAGCAGTATTATGATTGTTCCTGGAATTGAAATAACAACTACGCAAGGTCATTTTAATCTTTTTGGAGTGACGAAAAGACCCCAATATCTCTATGAGGCGATGTGTCATATGGATGATGGGGAAGCGCTGGATAGGTATATATTGCAGATTGTGGAGCAATCCAATCAGGAGGGCTGGCTTGTAAGTATTAATCATCCATTCTTGCATATTTGGAAGTGGAAGTGTAAGGAATTGCCCTTAGAAAAGATACAAAGTATAGAGATTATAAATGATCCTACCTATCCCTATGCAAAAGAAGCCAATGATAGAGCCATACGATTTTTGGATTTTCTTTGGGATGATGGTCACCGTATTTGTGGAGTGGGAGGCAGCGATGCCCATAATCTAATACATGAGCGTTATGAAGGAGCAGATTTGCCTTCTGTAGCTGGAGACCCAGGAACCTATGTTTATTGTAAAAGTCTAACACCTAGACAGTTGCTAGAGGGAGTTAGAAAGTGCAATGTGTGTATTACAAGGTTTTGCCAAATGGAAATAAACCTACAAAGCAATCAACCTCATTTGGGGCAATTTCTCCCAGGAGATGAGCTGGAGGCGGGTAGCTATCAGTTAGAGCTACAGTTATCAGGACTAAAAGAAGAGCCAGTTGTCTTCTTGATATCAGGGGGAGAAGGCGTGACAACTTCTGATAGGAAGACAGTGCTGGAAACCACAGTAGAGTCAGAAGATTGCTTCCGAAGCAATGTCAGCATTGAGGTAGAAGATGCTGGGTGGCAGTGGTTTAGAATTGAAGTAAGAAATCAACAAGGGGATTTTTTGGCATATTCTAATCCTTTTTATCATGGGGAAAAAAGTAGTAGGCTCATTTATTTTGAGGATGCCTTACAGCAGATGGAGAGAGAAGATGGGAATTAAAGGAATATTATTTGATAAGGACGGGACGCTTTTAGATTTTCACTTATTATGGTCCCGCTCTGCCCCAGTAGTTGTGGATCAGTTGATTCACATGAACCAATGGGATGAAACAGAAGTTGATAGGGATTTTATTTTAAAAGCTATGGGTGTTGAGGCGGAAAGAGTTATTCCGGAGGGGGCATTGGCATATATGACCTATTCGGAGATTGGTGGGGAGATAAGCCGTGCTTTATCTCAGAAGAAAATCCATAAAGACAGTGTATTGCTAGGCAGTCAGTTGTCCGTTTTGTATGAAACTGTAATATCAGATAAGGATTATTCTAAAAGCGTAATTACAGATTTACCAAACCTGTTTCATCAACTAAAAGGAATGGGACTAAAAATAGGATTGGCTACGGCGGATACCTTTCACTCTGCCCAAAAGTGTTTTAAAGCATTAAATGTATATGAAAGTTTTGATTTTATTGGAAGTGATGACGGAATTTTAAGACCTAAACCAAAAGCTGATATGTTTGATTCCTTTGCTAAGAAATTTGGATTTTTACCAGAGGAAATTGCAGTGGTGGGAGATACCCCCAATGATATGATATTTGCACACAAATGCGGGGGAACTGGAATTGGAGTATTGAGTGGTTTAAGCAGCCTGAAAGATCTTGAAGATAAGGCGGATTATGTAATATCATCGGTTAAGACCTTGCCAGAGCTGATAGACAATTTGATTTAGAAAGGAAGGAGCTAGCCTTATGTCTGAAATTCTATTAAAGAATATATACAAGTGCTACGAGGATGGGATGGAAGCTATATCAGACTTTAATCTTGAAATATCGGGAAAGGAATTTGTGGTCTTTGTAGGTCCATCGGGATGTGGTAAATCAACAACGTTGCGAATGATAGCAGGACTAGAGGAAATATCTAGAGGGGAGCTTTGGATGGATGGTGTAAAAATCAACAAAGTGAAGCCTAATCATAGGGATATTGCTATGGTATTTCAGAATTATGCATTATACCCTCATATGTCTGTGTATGAAAATATTGCCTACAGCATGAAACTTAAAAAAATACCTAAAAGTGAAATACGTAAAACGGTGGAACAGGTGTCTGATTTACTAGATATAAGGCAGATTCTGGAGAGTAGACCGGGACAATTATCTGGAGGACAAAAGCAGAGGGTGGCAATCGGAAGAGCTATTGTAAGAAATCCAAAAGTGTTCCTAATGGACGAACCACTATCCAATTTAGACGCAAAGCTCCGGAATAAAATGCGTAAGGAAATCCATAGCCTTTACCAGATGTTGAACACCACATTTATCTATGTGACCCATGACCAAATAGAGGCAATGACATTGGGAACCAAAATCGTAGTTATGAAAGATGGTATTATTCAGCAGGTGGCATCCCCTCAGGAACTATATCAGTATCCTGCAAATGTATTTGTAGCACAATTTATCGGTACCCCACAGATGAATCTGTTTGATGGAGAACTTATTTTTCAAGAGGAACGCTTTTATGTAAAGATTGATGAAATGAAGGTACCTTTATCAGACGAACTAGGAGAGCAACTATCTAGGCAGAACTATATAGGAAAAAAGGTATTGGTAGGGGTACGCCCTGAGGATGTATTACTAGATAGTGAAAGCGAAATGCTTCTTCCCATAGAGGGATATGAACTTTTGGGTGCAGAATCCAATATATTTTTAAAGTATCAAAATCAGAGAATTAGTGTTAAAACAGAAGGAAACATTGGAGTAAAAAGAGAAGATATCGTTGGAATTACTCTAAATGGAACGAAGCTTCATTTTTTTAACCCGCATACCATGGAGAGAATTATTGTCTCCCCTCTTTAATTAATGTATAATGAGCGTATGAATAAATTAGACAAAGAAAAGATTACAGCACACTTTGGTGCCGACTTTTATCAAAAGCTTATAAATAATTTGGACAAGTACACTAAATTGTGGGAGTTATCCCAACTAGAGCAGATAGACTACTATTCAGTGAACTGTATTTTCAAGTGTATTTCTAAGAAATATGGCTCTTGTGTATTAAAAATAGGGATTCCATGTGTTGAAACAAAAACAGAATATGAAATGTTGCGAGAGTATGGCGATAAGGGGTTTTGTAAAGCATATGAGGCTGACATAGCAAACGGAGTTTTGTTAATTGAGCAAATTAAACCAGGAACTCAGTTACGTTCAGAACCCAATCTTGATAAACGGCTGCATATTTTCAGCCATTTATTAAGGAATCTTCATATCGAGCCAACCAATAAGGAGGCCTATCCCACTTATATGGGGTGGGTCAGTAGGATAACTGAATACATGCATGGACGTAAGGAGTATGGAGAGCTATATACTAAAATGCGCAAAGCAGAAGAGATTTGCAGTGGGCTTTGCCAAAAGTACAAGGGCGAAATGCTTCTTCATGGTGACCTGCATCATGATAACATTCTCCTTGGGGAGAATAAGTGTTACCGCATCATAGATCCCAAAGGGGTTGTGGGTGATGCGGTATTTGATGTTCCCCGATTTATCTTGAATGAGTTTAATGACATTCTAGATGATGCTTTTACCAACAAATATATTCACATCACACATACTCTATCAGAAGAACTGAATATTCCTGAATCTGATATTAGAAGATTGACCTATGTGGAAATGTGCATGGCAAATTGCTGGAACGTAGAAAGCGGGATGGAACCTAATATGGATAAAGTACTGTTTACTGAAAAAATGTTAAAGCTGTAAATTCCCTTCTATACCTTCAAAAGTAATGGTTTTCTGAGTTCTATTTTTTAGCTTAATGGTAACAGGTCCATATCCACCATGTTGTTCTTTGTCAGTATAAATTACATCTGTAATAGGAAACAGCTCATCTTCAGTAAAGTCTTCCAAAGATTCCTTTGTGATTACTTGTGAAATCAAGATAGCTGGTTCATATCCATATTGTTTATGGCGTGCTGTTTTGCCATATATAATTATTGAATTTTTAGAATCAGGATTAGTATCCGTACTATGAATTACATCAATGGAATCCCAACCATCATAAATTGTCATAGCAAGCTGTTTCTCACGTCCAGTGTGGTCGTGTCCCTTTAAGATAATGGCCTTTGCATTTTGATTTTCTTTATGGATAATTTCTGTTCCATTGTCTGGGAATCCGTAAGCACCTAGAGTCAGAGAAATGGGACTACGGTGAATTCTTAGCTTATCAGCACGCAAAATACCATATTCTACAGGAAAGTCAGCCAAATTCAAGGCCTGCATCCATGTGGTTTCTAGAGAAACTTGGTAATTAAAAAACTGACGTCTATAAAGCACACCTTCTCGTTCCCCATGCCATAATGTTGCATTGCATTTTTCTATATTTCCAGTAGTCGTATCCTGTAAAACATATTGCATGGATTCTATTTCCTTGGAAGGAGCAGATTCCCATGGATACTTACTGTTATAACTTAATTTAGAATAATTCCACATTCCATGCTCATCGCCACAGTTTTTGATTACCTTGCCAGTACGAAGAATGGTTTCCCCATTGGCATTGTGGTTGGTAAAGCAAAGAGCTGGTCCATTAAGTACTGTTTCTTTTACTTCCATTTCGTCCAATGATTCCCAGCTTCCATTGTTTTCTTTAGCAGTCCAGAATGGATGGTCGGCAGGCAGTTCAAGACATAAAAATGCCTTACCTAGCCAAAAAACAGATTCAGCACAAGAGTATCCCTGAACAAGTGGAGTAAACTGCCCATAAAATCCCATTGTAGGAACACCATTACAAAGGAAATCATCTCGGGTTATAAATTGCAAAAGAGAGCCAGAGACAATTCTTCTAGATAATCCAGGATTGGCAGTCGGATGTTTCAACATCATATTCCCATCAAAAGGGCTAGTGGCTGCGTTACGGTACACATTGCTACGTCCCCACATGTTTGTAAATCCGTCTTTGTCAAAAAAGTCTCCATAGGTTTCCATTAACTTGTTGGAATTACGCTCAAACATTTCAGCAATATATGGCTCATGCTTATATCCGTACCATCGATTCCAAATAGGGGCATAAACATTAAATGCCCAGCAGGAATAGTAGTCAAAAGATTGTCCATCTCGATACCATCCATCTCCAGCATAAAAGTTCAGAGTTGCCTGTGCATGTTCACGCATAATATCAGCGTCAATATCATAGCCTTCTTTATTTAAAAAGGCCATATCTAACATATTAAAAAAGCGCCAGTTTTGAGGTACTGTATTTGTGTGAGC
>CAZKGP010000007.1:0-27538 GCA_964552225.1 uncultured Acetatifactor sp. | reverse complement strand
CTCTACTTTTCCATAGGAATTCTCAACAGAGGTGGTTCGACCGTTTGAGTCAATTTTGTAGAATACCGTCTGTCCTAAGGCATCTGTAACAGATGTAGGGTGCAGTGCAACCCCTTCTTTGTCCTCATAGTCATAGACAGTTTCTCTTCCTAGGCTATCCTTTTTGGTTAGGACTCTACCATATACATCTCTTGAATACTGAGTGATCTTCCATTTACTCTCTTCTATTTTCTCTTTTTCTTCTAACAGATTGCTATTATCATCATAGGTATACAGATAAGTTTCTCCACTATTGGAAGTCTTTTTCAGTAAGTTTCCCTTGTTATCATAGGTATAATTCCAAACCATACCAGTAGGGTGGCTTTCCATCAAAAGAAGTCCTTCTGGGCTATATTCCCAGAATGTTTCTCCACCTTGTCTGTCTTGTTCATAGGTTCGATTCCACCAAATATCATACTCATAGGTTTCACGACTGCCATCTTCATATACAATGGCGGATAAACGATTCTCCGTATCATACTCATAGGTTTCTGTTTTACCACTGCATTCCATGTAAGAGTGGTTTATTCTTAAATCGTCCTTGTATTCCATGGTACTCATGGTTCCATCTAAGTAATATTGGGCAATGACTCTGCCCTTGGCATCATATTGGTTTTCTACAAAGGCATCCTCATTCTGGTTAATAATCTTAGTGATATTACCTCTATCATCATAGTGGTAAGTAGTAATACCTTCATCTACTTGTGTCATACTATGAAGAAGGTCATTTTCATAATGATACTGAAGTACCCTACCACTTTGGTCACTTATGCTACTGACCTTCCCCTCTACATAGGTGAAATCATAGCGATAACCGCAAGTATGGGTGATGCTTACCAGACGCTTCTCTTCATAAACCAATCGGGTCATCATACCATTGGTTTCTTCTAATCGGATGAGTTTTCCCTGCATATCAAATACATACGTTATCCGTTCTGGGTAACTATACATTTGATATTCTTCTGTGTGTTCACTTAGAAGATATCTAAGGCTTTCCCCTTTACTATTGTCAAATCCTGTACCATCCTCTCTGCGTGTAAAGCTCTCTACATGTCCATCTAAGCATAGTACACACGTGGTATGCTCATCTGTTTCATAAAGGCAGGATTCATATGACAGTATCCATTTACGACCAAACATTCCTCTGGTTGGAATCAGGGAATTATAACGTCTTCTTATGGCAAAGACTCCCCCAGCCAGTAATGGCTGACTCATATCCTCACAATCAGTTAAAAATCCTCCTGTTACACCATCTACTGGATCTATAGAAAACAGCACATTACCAACTAGATTTATTGCAAATATTTGAAGTACACTGGCAACATCTATCTCTTCATCTGACAAACCAAAACAAATCAATCCTCCTTTAATGCCTAGTTCAGTAAGACCATCTATTCCAGTCTCTAACAAAATACTTCCAAGGGGATTTTTCTTAGCCAAATTTGTAAGAAATTTACCTGTGGTTAAATTTAACCCTCCAGTGATTAAAGAAGTAACAAGGGCAATTCCGAATTGGGTGCCAAACTGTTCCGCATAATCCTCAAATGCGATATCGATATATCCGTCATTCATATCTTGTAGTGAAGTCATTCCCACAGTTAAGGTACCATTCACCAATGCCTGTTTCACGCCCTGTCTTGCTAATTTCTTTAATGATTGCTTTAATGTTTGCTTTCCTACCTGCTTGGCTACCTCCTTCCCTACCCCAACGGCTACCGTTCCTGTACCGGCCGACAACGGTATGGTAAGGGAGATGGCAATAGCCACACTGGTAAACATATAGGAATCAAACATTTCTTGATTGCCTCCCATAAATTCGTCGCGTATTAAATTATAGGTTTTTGAAAAATCACCATTTTGAATCTTTGCGATATCCTGGCCAGCTTCAACCGCCTGAGCAACTCCTGTCCCAACTGCAACAGTAGATGCTGTAATAGCTCCTGCAACAACCGCAGCCACTGCTATATTTGCTAATCCTGCCGTTAAAACATTAGCTGCTACATACAGACACGCTACCCCCACAAGTGCAATAGCTGCACCAATTCCAAATTTTCCCATAGCCCCTTGGAGTTGGGTTTCCATAATGTCGGTGTTATGGGCCGCTCTTTTTTCTGCATCTAGTTTTCTTAAATCAGCATCGGAATACATGACAGATGGTGTAAGATAATCCGACCCAAGATAGTTAACTAACATTCCTTTACTGCAAATAATATTACTGATAGTTATTTTTATTTCAGTCTCTAATTCTTCTTTCTCTAATTCTTCTTTTGATATCTTTTCAAGGACAACACAGTCAGTAACATGGATATAAATACTTTTAATGTCTTTATTTATGTTTATTAATTCACTACCAATCTTAAGGTGCGTCCCTGTGATAAGGATGTTCCCCATGTTATCTAAGGATAGACTGGTTTCTTTCTTATCATCTACATCGAAACTGATTTCATTTTGATCCAGCTTCATTAACATACCAGCTTTGTTGGAAAATGTTTGTTCCGAAGGTTTGTACTTACGCTTGTTGCTTGCTCCAGTTACATGCATGGCATGGGTGGCGATTGCTGCTTGTTCTCTCTCTTCTGGAAAGTAAATATGTATGCGGCTACCTGCGTCTGGCAGGCAGTACCAGCTTGTACTTTCAATGGCATATGTATAATAACAATTATTTCCAGCGATATACTTTGAATCAATGTCAAAATGTACCCGTAAGCAGTTGCCTTTTCTCTGCTTAATTATTGCAGGCAGACTAAGCCCCCTGATTCTTTCATTCTGAATCATAGGCGCTCTCATTCCTTCTAATCTGCGTAAGTCATACTCCCATACCACATCAGCATTATGAAACTTCATATGAATAGATGCTACCTGACATTTTAAATGGTGGAAGGTAACTTGTTCTCCTAATTGAAGTTTACTTCTGCTTTGTATGCGGAATATCATATTTTCTTCTTTGCTAAAATATGTTTGGCTGGCATCTACCTTTTCTTGGTATTCTTCTAAGTCTTGAAGGATGGTATAGTCTTGTTCCGTTAGATTTACGCCATAATCCATATGGGGAATTCCAAGATAGGCTCTACCATACTCCATCTGTGTATCTGCTACCACGTAAGCTTGAAAATGACTTGCTAGACGAATCATAAATTCCCAATCGGTTTCTTCGTATTGCAGTAAGAGTCCAGGAACCTTCACATTACACCCTGCTTTATCTTGCCAATCTGCTCGCTGATAGGATTGTAGCATCTTATCTATTACCGTTTTATAGGTATCATTATTATTTTGAAAGCTTCTGCTCTTTTTCTCTATATCCCACTTTATTGACATGGATGCTGATGATATTTCCAGCATGGGAAGGTCACGTACACGGATAACACGTACGTCTGTAATGCACCCAGTAAAGAAGGGCGTTCCTTCCTGTTCCATGGTTACTTTCACAATTTCTGAAGTTACTGGCTGGTACAAATATTCATCAATTCTCTGGCTGTCATGTACCTCTGCTAATATAGTAACTCTTCCATGGTTGTTTATATCTTGTTTATATTGAAAGTCATATAGCTGCAGATTTTCATACGGTAAATCTATTTGCAGGTTATGTAGATGATATTTCATATCACTTCCTCACTTTCTTTCACTGTGTTGGTTCTTCATTTTCCAATCCCAAAGAACATATGGTAATCATGCCTCCATACATGCAATGTATGGTGCTGCTAGTCAAAAGTGCCGCTTTTCCGTCAATTAGATTCTCTTTCCTACAGTCTAGCCACTTCATATCTTCTCCAAAACAGGGCTCACACTCACAGATACATTGTGCCAGCATCTCTGGTGTGATGTTAAGTTCCTCTTTATCAATAAAGAATTCTTTTATCTTAGAGCCCAAGGACAGCACTTTATGATTCTCCCGATATTGTCTTACTGCTGCTTCCGCTTCCTCCATCATCTTGGGATTTTCTGGACTCATACAATTACCAAAGCACATAATATTAGTGAGAGACTTACAGTCTGTTTCCACTAATTGAGGTGTTGATTTTATCTGCGCTCCATGCCCTTTCTCCACTACCAATCTTGCCATACGGCTTCCACAAGAACATATCATTTTAGCACCATGATATACATAATAATTTTCCTCTATTTCTGCCAGTTGTGCTTGATACTGATCAATAATAGAAAGAGCACAAGCTGCTGCTTGGTTTGCTCTGTTTTTATTCTTTTCCTCAATCAGCTTTTCTCTTTCTGTTTTCTCACTTTCTGGCTTTTCTTCGGCTTCCACTGTTTCTTCTTGAGATTCTTCCGTTGATGGAGTCTCTAGGTCTGCAGTAGCCTTCTCTATAAAATCTACTAAATCCGCATTGCTATCTATATGTACCCTAACATCTACACCATCTATCGTCCTGATTTCATCTGCCATAACTTATTCCTCCTGCTAATGCAAAGGATTATGAAATACAATTCCCTGCATTCCCCTCTGCAATATGCTTTCTGCAATTTCTAGCTTGATATATAGTTTCTGATTCCGAAGCCCTTTTATCTGGAATACTCTTCTTCCTTCTAGTTTCTCTTCATCCACAACCACATGCTTTTCCCAACCATTTGGGTAGAATTCACTTTCCTCGCTTAGGCAATCTACTTCATCTGGAACCACCAAGTAATAAACATTTTGGGTCTTTAGGGCTACATTATTTAGGATTACAGTTCTAAATACCAATGTGGGTTCGTACATTTCTAGCACTTCTTTCATTCTGTCAGATACCAAAAATACTGGTGCCTGGAAATAATCAGGATAGAAAGAGGATTCATCCCCTTCCATAAACAGGGATACGGATTTCTTAATCTCATCCAGCATATCCTTGCCTAGCTGAAAATGGGTATCTGTCTGTATATCTTGAAACTTGATACGGTTTCTTATTCTCTTATCTTCTTCCAAGGTTAAATACATCCCTTTCACCCTCCCATATTACAATCTGCTTCCGTTGTTTATCATCTAGATCCAAAGTTACTACTTGCTCATGCAAAAAGACTGCACCACTCATATCAGAGTCAGTAAAAAAAACATTTTCCAAATTGCTTCCTCGAAAATCCGCATTTTTTAATACACAATTCTGAAAAGCAACATTTGTCATTTTGCTGTTACGGAAATCACTTCTTTCAAAGGAGACTGTATGGAATACACAGTTCTCAATAGTAGCTTCCTTGAACTTTGTACCAAAGCAGAAGCTTTCCGCAATCACATCGCTTTTTAGGTTGCTTCTTTTAAAACTGGCAAATATAAAATTCTTTTTCTCTATTTGAATATTTTCAAGCTGTGTTTCATCCCAGCTTTGATAATTATAGGTAGAATTGGGTTCTAAAAAGCAATTGTCGTTATTATAGGCAAGAAAATGCTCTTGATTCTTATCAGCACAATCTATTCGGTAAATGGTCTCGCTAAGTTCCCGATAGCCTCCCCATTTGACTAGATAATAGCTTTCCTTCTCTATCTTCTGAATAGGCTCACACTCTTCCATATCCGTAAATTCTATACGGAATAAATCTGCAAGCTTTTTATTATGTACAAATGCCTGTTCCATTAAATATTTGTATTTTAAAGTAGTCTCTATTTTGCCCATATATTGTCTAGCAAGTTCATCTGCTTTCCTACCAGCATCCGTTAAAGTTGCAAAAAGCCATGTAATATCAATTTCTAACTCTTTACTATTTTTATCTAAAAAGTAATCCTGATTATGAGCACTAATCAGCAATTTATAAATATCTTGGGTCATCCCATAACGAAGTAGAGAGAATTGAAAATAGCATATTTTATACTCAGGATTCTGTTGTTGCTCTTTTTCTATTGTGTCCAAAAGACGATAAAAGCCATCCCATACCTGTTTAAACATCTGCTCTTTATGGCTAGATAAAAATTTATTAAAATCTTTTTCTTCTTTTTTTAGGATTTTTTTTATTTGAATATCATATTCTAACAGCCTATCTTCCTGAGTCATGTTTTACGCTCCCTTCTATTACATCCAAGCCTATTTAATTACTGAGTATTTGAGAACCAGTAAATATGATATTACCCGACATATCTAACTCAATACTACCGCCTTCACTACTTTCAATTTTTATACTTTCCTTTGCTTCAAGAGCCACTGTACTACCTTCCATTACTATGGAATCTGCAGAGACATTAATTTCCTTTTCTCCACTAATATTGATGGTTCCGTCTCTATTCAAGGATATAAATGCCATTCCACTGTCAGCATTTATCGTGATGCCGTCTTCCGTAAGTTGAATTTCCTTATCATGCACTGTTCGCAAGTATCTGACGTTGGGGTCTCCCATCAAATCATTCCCGCCTCCGCCACCTTGTTCTGACGGCATATATCCACTGACTGCACTTATAGCATAGGCATCCTTCTCGTCTTTTGTTGGAAAGTAAACTCTTACCTCGTCGCCCACCACAGGCATACAATACCAACCGCTTCCATCAGGAGAGGCTGATATGGTGGAATAAGGGAACCAATACTTTGCTCTTCCCTTTTTATCTATTTTAAGATTCACCTTTACGGTGCTTCTTGATACTGCTGCTACTATGCCATTCACAGATACACCAGCTAATCGGCTATGGAATTGTTTGGGTTGTTTTAATCCTGCTGCCTGACGCAAACGGTATCTATGAATCAGAAGCCCTGATTCTAGCCTATGCTCCCCACTTAATACCATTAATTTTTTATTCCGAAAATCCACCATTCTACCGACTGAAAGTATTTCTTCCGTTTCAGTCAAAAAGGTAACATAGTTAAGTTCCTGAACCTCTGGCCAATCGTTCTGTTTCGTCTTCTCAAATTCCTCTAAAGACTTTTCAACTGTATATCTGCCACCGCCAATTTTCTGACCTGCATCATTTTCTCCCACTCCAACATATAATTTAAGGGTCTGGGTTTTTACTTCTGGAATCAATCCAGCACCATATTTTGATGCAAATCTCCGTAAAAACTCCCAATCCGTTTCATCATATTGAACCATTATTTGTTTGATGGGTACATCTGGAATATGAAAGATAACATCTGAATTTTCATAGGTGGAAAGCACCTCTCGCACTAATTCATGTGAGGTCATTGATTCGTTTTGAAAAGAGCGGAATTGTTTCTTTCTGTCCATAACACAAGTATAGCTTTTGGCCTCTAATGTAAGATGAGATACACTCCCCTCTTTGGTTACAGAAATATTCGTTACAATGCCTTGGAAAATCTGTTCCTGTTTTTGCCCAGGAATAACATATCCCAATTCTATTGGTGTATCGATACCTAGCTGAAAAATATACTCATCTCCAGTATCTTCTTTGAGAATTCCAGAAATGTGGAGAACGCTGTGCTGGTTAATCGTCTTATTGATTTCCAGATTCGTAATGTGCTGTAATTGGTAAGGGTGAAAATATAGATTTTCATAACTAATGCCTGCCATATTTATTCCTCCTCAAACATAAGTGTTATATTTGCTTTCAGTAAGTTAACGAGTAAATCCTTTTTGCTATATGGACAGCTAAAGGTTCCTGTTAGGTTATGCTTGCCATGTTTGCAATAGAAAAACATTTCCATAATGTAGCCACCTGCTGTAAAAATTGCACCTGTACAATAGTAAACCGTTGTTTTACCAGACTTCAGTTTCCCTTCCTCTTCCATCCAAGTAATGTTCATCTGACTTTTTAATAGTTCACTTCGTATTCCACTTTTATATTCCTGCAGATTTTTAATCTTGATTGCCTCGACAAACTGCATGATATTTACAGCCATATCTAACTTTTCATAGCGAAAAGATAATATCTGTTCTGTATCAACTTCATCCACTACAAGATTCTTTATCTGCCAAAAAGGAATCCCTTGCACCGATACCTTTTTGAAGGTCTCATAAGTCTCATTCTCAATCGTTATGCTACCACTTAGAATCTCACTTCGATATTCGTCCACGGTCTTTTGTATGATTGGAGTTTCTATTTTCTTTTGAGACTGTTCCCATTGCTGTCTTTCTTCTTTTGCTAACTGTTCATCTAATCTCATTCCACACCTCCGTTTGCCTTTTTTATATTAAAAATACCTTTTTCTTCATATTTATAACTTCTCTTATCTCATGTCTTCCCATAAGGATAGTTCTCAGTTCCTGATATAATTCACTCTGCACAAATCTCTCTGCTTGCAATCCTTCTCTAGCCTTTAAATATCCCTTTATTGCCATTAAGGGTATTGGCTCGTTAGAACACAAGCATGACATTACAAATGAGGAATCTATCGGATGTTCCAAGCCTTGTCTTTGAATCATCTCTTCTGAAAAAGTATGTATTATCTTAGGCCAAAAGCTACTTCCACCTTTATAGCTATAAGGAACATTGATTCTATTGACAGTGTTAAATTCTGTGGCGTAATCATCAAAATCCACATATTCACATCTCAGTCTGGCACCGCTTTGAAGACAGAAACGGCAAATTTCTACTTCACCAGACTTTACAGGTATCTCCTCTAATAGAACTCTACCTACAGCCTTTACTTTATCTGGTTCCTTTTCTGGTGCCCAGAAATGTACCTTAAGGTATTTGAGTCTGCCGTCTTGAGGAGTGGCAACTCTGATTTCCTTATCCATCAAGTAGATTCTGTGATGGTAGCAAATGGCACCTGGAGAAAGGATTAACGAACCTTCATCCCAGCTGATATTGCATCCTGCAATAATGCCATCCCCATATTCACTTCCGTAAATTTCCATCATTTTTAAGGGATAGTCTCTTAAGCACTCCAGCATCTCTGATTTTAATATTTGATTTTTTTCAAATAAAGGATATTCTAATCTAAACATAGTCGTTCCTTCCCCATTCAATCATTCAGCACAATGCAATTCCATCCATTTTCATGGTTGCATCTACTCCTAATATCCCAAAGTGATATTCATAATAAACTTCTATTTGATAATGCAAACCAGCAAATAATTGAATTACCGTCTGCACCCTCTTCACGTTTTCTTTCGTCTTCTTCATACCCACGTACATTAAAATCTCGTTGGGATTCTTATTCTTCGCATATACGATACAGTCATCTAACAAGGTAACTGCCATTTCCTGAAACAGCTTCAGTGCTGTTCCAGTTCTGTATAGACGAAGCAAGCCATTTAACAAATATCCTATATCCCTTTCATCAAACAGCTTGATTCCCTCCGCAGGAACATTACCAAAAACCCCCTGCTCAATATCTTTCCGAAGAAACTTTTTATAATATTCTTCCAATGTCATGCCCATACGTACATCATTTGCACCAATGGAATGCATTAGAATATTAAACAATTCCTTTTTTAATTCCGGATAATCATCATTATCTGGCAAGAACATATTCTTAAATATGGAATTAAAACGATAATAGGGATTTATTTCAACCTGCTCTCCTTCTACCATTTCAGCCTTATTCACTTCCTCAAAAGAAAGTTCCATATAAGGACTAAACACCGCCGCCGAAACAATATCCGTCTTATGAAAATCAATTCCCTGTTCCCTCGCCCTTATGATTGCTTCCCATAAATAATTCATTCTACTCCTATCTATCCGCCTCACACTATTCCTTTGCAGTCGTATTCTGGAAACAGTACCTGTATCTCCGATACTAAAAAGCTAGCTATATCAATTGCTAAGTAGCTATCTTTTTCGGTAGCCTGAAAAGTTAGCACAAGGCTTTTCTTAGCATCTACATCTCTAATCTCATTTACCAAAAAGGGATTCATAGAATAGGTAACACTTTCTTCTTGAGGCTGTCTGTCTACGATTCTATATTTGGTTAGCTCTATATAATCTTTCAGTCCAAACCCTTCTATGTAACGGATTAATTCAGCCTCTGTTTTGATGGTTATTGCATTTTTACGTTGGTATCTTTCCATAAAACCATCTCTTCTTCCATTAGAAAAAATGGGGTATGTATATTGGTCAATACGCTTATCTTGAAAAGGATTAATCATCAAAACCTTCCATAACTTCGACTTTGATTCCATGGAGGTAATAAAAAGCTGATCACCTTTTCTTCTGATATGCTGTATAGATAGGTCCTCATCAGCTACCAAGTACACATTTTCTTCCCCTTGGTTCCTAATAGAAATGGTATATTCATAGTTTCTATGGTCTTCACAAGGTACTGGAAAGCCTTGACTTTCTAGTAGTAGTTGTCTCACATTCCATACTGGAATATAGTCATACCGAATAAAAGAAGCATATTCTTGAAAATCAATATCTATTTCTGTAATATTCTCTTTATCTCCAATACCATCTGGAAGATTACCAATCACAATATTTATCATTCGTGAAAGGTAAGGAGCATTTACCGTTTTCCATGGAATGCCATTTTTCAAGAAAACAAGATAAAGCTTGTAGATTTCCTCTGTATAATCACGGTTCCATTCTAGATAAAACTTTGATGAATACTCATTCTTATTGGTCTTAATTACCCCTGAGAACGTTCTTTTCTGCTTCATAAGTTTCTGTAATGTCTGGTAATCACACTGAAAGAAAACCTTCATAATGGTATTGTCTTTTTCACTAAGCCTTAGCTTTAATTCTCCCATATCCAATACAGGGGCTTCCATATCCTCTTGGAGTATGGGGGTCAGGGAATGGTGGGAACTATCAAAATATTTTCTCTCTATAATGCCTGTCTGTATTACATATTGGTCCACATCATAAACAGTTTCATTCAATACTCTTTTCTCTAACGCCTCATACATCTCTGTATTTTTGACATAAAACTCCCAAAAGACTTCTTCCATTAATTCTTTGAAAACAACTCTTTCTTCAATATTGTGTATTCTGTTGATAGACTTTTGAATGATATCTTTCATTTTTGCCTCCCATTACTTGGTACCGTCGAAAAAATTTTCCTCCCAGGTATCATCTTCAAAATCAAAAAAGTTCTGTTTTCCACGTAATAACTCTTTATTTCTTCTTAGCACTGGCAACACATAGAATCCCCACTGCTCTCTGGATACCCATACAAAGAATTTCATCTCACCATCAATAATGGTATCTGTCTGTTCCTGAATTACGGTATCATCATATTCGTCTTCGATATCCTCTTGGGTCACCTTAGTAAAGGTGTCCACGTCATATAGAAAATGATATGTCTTTAATAACTTGTTATCTGTATCACTTAGATATAAATCAAGCTGCTGCCCTGCCATGAATCGTGATATCCATCCAGTTACATCTTCCTTCTGCAGGCTATTTATAAGAACCTTTTTCTCTTTTTCATGAGTGTATACTGCTACTTCGTATGGAAGTGCACTTACACGGAAGCTATGGTTTATTTCAGTGTAACCAAGGTTTACTGATTGGAACCAACTAAGTGCTCCTTTTAGGCAACAGAGTTTCAACTCATGCTCGCTTTTCGTGTATTCACCACTTTGTATGGTACGGCCTGGTACAAATTCTTTTAGGGCCTCTACAAATAAAGGTGACTCACAAGATTGTCCTGTTAGGCGAATAATATCGTACTGCTCCAATCCATTTTGGGCATATGGTCTTTCTAAAAACTTCTTAATTATGGAGTAAACATCTGCTCTTAGTAGCGCCTCTGCTTCAAATAAATATATGGTAATATCAAGGTCCTTGGTTAAGGCTTCCATATGGTTATTGGCTCTAACGGAAAGTCTCCACTTATCTAGCTTTACTATCTTTTTCCGATTGGACTCTTTTATAATTGGCTGTTGTCTATAGGCAAAGTAACTTGACTGGTTCTCATTCTTATCTTGCGTCAGTACTTGCACCTCATATAGATGATTCCCTCTAAAAAACACTTTTTTAATTTCTTCTGCTAAAGAAAACAAGTAATAATAATTGTTTTTGACTTGAAAATACTGTTCTTTGCTATAGTTTTCATAATTGCTAAATTGTGTAGGCAGTACATTCTCAGCTTTTTCATACGCCTCTTCCAAATCCTTATAAAAATCATCTTTTCCATAGATATCAATTTTTCTATAATTCTCTGCAAACAATAGTGAAAATTCATCTTCAGAAAAGGAATCATTAGACTCATTTCTTGAAATGCTGTCTGCTAGTCTTATTTTTAGCAATTGCATAATACGGAAGGTCAGATTATTACCACCAAAGTTGGTATCTCCATTCTCGTAAGAGCTCTCTAGTGCAATTTCATAAGATACTTGATTATTTTCAATACAGAATCTTCCTGATGTAAGGTCGGTAGTTCCACCTCCGCAGTCTATCACTAGTGCTTTGTACCAATGACCTGATTCGTATAGATTCTTATCCATCATTCGCTTTATACTGTGATATAGAACTGCCATTCCTTCATCTAATACACATTCCACTTTGTATTCACTTAGTATCTCCGCAAATAAAGTACGGAATTTTTCTTTTTGTCTTACAGGTGCCAGCATTTGTACCTCTTGAAACCCACATTTAAAGTATTGCTTGGCTATCTCTGTAATGTATTTCAAGAAGGCTTCTAGCATTTTTTTCCTAGCAATATTGATCCTTAGACCACTAGGCAGTACTACGTGTTCTTGTTTGTCATAGTCACTAATCCAACGTTTCATATCATAGAAAACAGGAAGGTCTTCATTGATATAATTTTTCTTAGCTAGTTGTAATGCTTCAAATCCATATACATAATTTATTGACTCTGCATTTTGAGCATCTGTTATGGCAATCACACTGGGGATTAGATTCGTTGTTTGAAAGCTGTCAGAACCATACTTGGGTATTCTTACCATATCCATGGACCCATCTTGTCTACTGATTCCAGCAGTTGTATTGGAGCTTCCAAAGTCTATGACTAAAGGAAGATTGGTTACGCCTATTTGTCTTGTATGAAACGCAAGCAAAGGTACCTTGGTTATTTTAATATGTGCTGGGCCATGCTCAACTTCACCGTAATATATATCATGTAATAAATCAGACGTTTTTTCAGATACACTTACTAGGTAGTATTGTCCTCTGTGATCCTTTTCTTCATAAGAAGTTAACGATATTTCTTTCCCTTTTAACAAGAAATAAATATCTCCAGGACCTTTTTTGATATATAACACAAGGCAGACTTCCCCTATATCATTGACAAGAAGGACATTGCCTTCCATCAAATCTGTTCCTGCAAGTCGGTAATCATCTGTTATTTCTATGGAAAGATTCTCGTATACGGCAATTTTGGCAGGAAAACCCCAATTATAATCCTCTGCCTCCTCAATTTCCGTTCTACTGAGGTAAGCATTTATTCTATCTAGTCCTTCTGGACAAAAGGATATAATTTGACGTTGCTCCTTTTCACCTCTGTATTTGAAAATCAAATGAACCAAGTCTTCTCTGTTCATAGAAACCAGTTGATTCTTAGGTAACTTTTCTCGTTGACAGATTTCTTTTAATTGATAGGTTGTCATTTTCCTAAGTTGTGTTTCCCTATATTTGTTTTTTTCCAGTACATTAGTATTCTCACTCATTCACGTTCTCCGTATACTGGCAGGGAGTTACTCCTGTGCCGTCTGCATATTTGCCATTATATTTTTAGCTGCTTTAATCTTTTCATCTAGCAACTCCACCTTATCGTCCATTTCTAGTGAAGCAAAAACAGCACTGGCTGTCTCAAAGTAAGATATTGCCCCTTGTGGGTCTTTTGCAGCCAGCAGTTCATTGCCTTTATTTTCAAGCTCTGTGGCACTTGTTTGCTCATTGGTTCTAGCCTGATTATCTAATTCCTGCTGTACAGCCTTTTCTTTAATTGCCTCATCTATTTCTTCTTGCAACTCATCTTTTGCAGCTTTTTCCTGTGCTGCTATTTCCTCATTTACAGTGGAAATTTTCTCTCTGGCTTCTTTCTTGCCGTCGTTGTAATATAGGGCTGCTGATAGCTGTCTTGCTTTCACATACGCTTCTTTGGCACCTGTATAATCTTCATATCCTTCCTTAAACTCTCCCTCTTCCAACAAATCAAACACCTCAATATACTGATTATTTCTATCAAGTTGTTTCTCTATGTAGTTTCTTCCTACATTTCCTGTTGTGTAAGATAGTTCTAAGGCAGATAGGTAGGTATCCATTGCCTTTTGGTATTCTCCCGCTAAGAATTGCTCATCTCCACTAATAATCTGATTTAGTAACATCAACTGGTCCTCTAGCTCTTGTTTTTCCTTCTTTTGTCCCAGTTTCTTAGCAAGTTTTAATGCCTCTTCGTAGGCCTCTATTGCCTTTTTATGATTATCAAATTCTATGTAATGCTCACCGCTTGCCGTATATTCTTCCATGGAATTTTGGTCTTTGACTTTGATTCTATGTAATACAAAAAAGGTAATGCACATGGTCAATATCACAATTGCGATTGGTATGGCGATTAATAAAATTTTCTTTAGATTTTTCTTCTTAGGTTTAACATATGTTTTTTCAATAAAGGTAACAGCTAAGGTATAATTGGCAATTTCTTCAGGCTGTTTGCTCAATATTAAATCTTCAACAGCATTGATAACTTCTTGTGGTTCCTCTGCCTCTTCGCAGGCATCCAGAACTTCGCCCTCATTGCAGTACTCCCATATGCCTCTGGAAAGTGCTAAAAAAGCATCTCCATCCTCTAGTTTTATTTTTTTAGAGATTTCAAGTGAGATACCACCATCTTGTCCTAAGTAGGAGTAAAGATTATTTCTCTCCTCATGAAGGGCTGCTTTATCTGCTGGGATTAATTCTTTTTCAACCAAATTATCAGTGAGTGACTGATCATGGCTGGTAGCAATGAAACGATTTCCTCGTAATAGATGGAATCTGCTGTTTCCGATGGTGCAATAACGAACCTTAACGTAATCTGTTATTATAATTGTCACAGAGGATTTCAGACGCATTCCGCCTTTTTCCTTCAGCAATGCATTATGAGCTGCGTTAATATACCTTCTGAAATTGCTCTTACTGATGGAAGGGTGTTCCATAAAACTTTGGATAATATTTTCCACTACTATTTTTGAGCTACATTTTTTATTGTCTTCATCTAAACTGTCAGCAAGTACATAACATGCAAATTTATCCAGTTCCACAAAACCAAAATAATCTTTGTTCTCTAATTGTGTACCCGATTCAGATATATAATTAGTTTTAAATATAGAATTGGATTTCCTCATTGTTTATTATTGCTCCTTATCACGTTTATACACTTACTATAATTACGCTTCCATTATCTAAATCTGGTATTTTTTGCTGTACTACTTTTTCTACAATCAAGCTTGCTTTTTCTCTATTGTTGTAATTCTTCTCCTGCATTACTTCTTCTATGCTTATCCATGGTAGTTCTTTATAGACACCTTTGCTCATAAGTAACACAGAATCTCCATTTTTTAATTGAACAGGAGTTTCTATTGTTTCTATCTCATGGAATCCATCCATACCCACATAGTTCCACACCATGTTGTTTGTTGCAGAAAGTAAGGCTTCTTGTTTCGTCAGTCTGCCCTTTTTCCATGCATGTTTTGCTAAGGATGACATTGTTTGTCCTTCACTAAGAGGTATTAGCTCCTTATTGCGATAGAGTGCAATCATAATATCTCCTGCCAAAGCATAGTAAAGAGTGCTTCCATTTATAAATACAGCCCCAAGGCTTGCTCCGCCTCTTCTTTCATCAATCAATTTCTGTATTTCCAAATGTACACTGCTAAATACTTGTTTCAGCATGTAGGTTGGATTGCTTATGGTATAGTACTGACAATACATATCCTTCATTATCTGTACCGCTGTTTCTGCACAAATTTTACCTGTATTTTTTTTGCCTATTCCATCTGCCAACACAGCCAGTCTTCCAGCCTTATTCTGAATCACATCTAATACATCCGACTGATACTCTTGACCTCCAGTGGTCTGGCATGTGCCAACACTGTTTTTAATCCATTCAGACTGATGTTTATTCTTAATATATGTATTTACAGATAGATATAAGCGAATTAAAATGCATATTATTAAAAAAATGCATACTATTAACATTTCTGTTTTCATGCTTTATCAGCCTTTCATATCATCCCATTCAAAATGTTCGCCACAAAATGGTACAAACAAAAACTTGCTTATTCCCATTTCAATTGAATCATATGCTTTCAGTGGCAAAGGTACGTAAACTGCCTCACCGTTCAGGTATACAATTCCTGCAGAATCTCCAGGCAAAATGACAAATTCTCTTTTCTTGCTGTCATATACAATAGTGGTATGATTTTTGCGTGTTATTTGATTGTCACCAAGTATCTGTATATCCATTTCATCGCCACGGCCTACAAAGTTTTTCCCGCCTTTCACAAGATAACTTTTTCCAGGTTTGGCTCCTGTAATGCATACTAGCCAGCCGCATATAGGCTCCACTTCCTCTTCAAGCAGTTCCATAGATATATCAAAATCTTCTGGTACCTCGGCTGCATCTTTTTCACTCTTTTTACTTATCTCCATATGGCAATATGGGCAAATATTTCCATATCTCCTTGCACTAAATAAATGACCATTTGGGCATCGAACTAAACTCATAATTTCACTCCAGTCTCTTTAGAAATTTTGTTTTATATTTATGTAAATAATAATTTGGTATTTGCTACTAGAATTACGTCACCACGACTAAGCCTGCATGGTTTGTCTTTCGCAATCCTGTAACAAACGCTATCCTCTGTTTTCCTGATTCGTATTCCATTCTTAGAATACAAATCCTCAATATACCACTGTTCCATGCAATAATTTAAAACTGCATGTTGAAAATCAATTAATGCACTATACTCGCATTCTTCTAAATCTATATCTACATTTTCATACTTATTTTCTCTTCCAATCATCAGTGAAGTCTTTCCTGATAAACTCCATGATTTAATGGGGCGTTCAAATTCATCCAGCAGAATCACCTGACTAATATCTCCAAATGGTTTTTTGACCGAAGCTCTCTTAACAGGCTTCGCTGCATGTCGTCCTTGCCACATAACATCTATAAATCCCAGTAGCGCAATCCCAACAAATACAGTAATATAAATCTGCTGCCACATACCCTTCTCTATATAAAATACGGATGCTGCTACACACAATAAAGCCCCTACAACTATCAAATAATCCATTAACTGTTTTTTCATACCTAAACTCCTGTCTGTGCGCTTTAGCACACATTCTATTTGACACGGAAAAAAGACTGAAATATCTCATCCGTTTTAATCTTTTGCTCTTTGTTTGCTTCATTTTTGGCTTTGTTCTGGCTTTTACCAAAAAAGTTATCAAACATGTCAGCAAAATCTGGGGGTGTTGCAACGGGCTTTCTTTTTACTACGAAAGAGTTATCATACTCTTCTCTTCGCTTTTTATCGCTTAGTATTTCATATGCTTTTGTTATCTCATCAAATTGCTTTCTTTTTACAGGGTCATCACCAACAATATCCGGATGATACTGTTTCGCTAAATTCCGATATGCTTTTTTAATCTCAGCATCATTAGCGTCTTGTTGTATACCAAGTACTAGATAATAATTATCCAATTTGTCAACCACCTATTTCTATTATTACTAACTTATAAAAAGGTCGCCGTTTACACGGCGACCTCTCTGTTATTAAGCACCATAGCCGCCATCTACTGCAATAGAAGAAATCTTGTCTTTCTTTTGCTTCATAACAAGCTCAAAAGTACCAACACCTTCTTCATCTCCATAGTTCTCTTTGTAATCTACTACAAATGCATTAGGGAACGAATACTTTCTTACTATTTGTGATGCTGCTACTACTTCAACAGTCAATTTTCTATAGCAATCAGAATTCTCTGCAGGTACTAGTGACCACAATCCCATCTGTCTTGTGCTGTCAAATGGATCACCATCTACTGCTGTCAATATTTTACCTGTGATAATAACGGTTGATCCTAAGTCTGTGGAACGTGCATTAGAATCCTTAGGGATATCTGTTCTAAATACAACACTTTGAATACTTTCTGTTCCAAGTGCTATTTTTTCCTGTCCTTCAATGTTTACTCTAAAACCCATTTTACCTTCCTCCTTCCTTTATTCCTGTCCGAATCCGCCTTCAAATTTTAGGCTTGTAATTTTGTCTTTTTTCTGTTTAACCAACAGGGTAAATACGCCTACACCTGTGTCGTCGCTGAAATCTTCCTCATATCCTACAACAAATGCATTAGGAAGGGTAATCTGACGTACAACTTGGCTAGCTGATATTACATCAACTTTAACGTTACGATAGCAATCAGAATTTTCTGCAGGTACTAATGACCATGTAGCTAATTTCTTAGTATCATCTGATTCCTCTCCTCCTACTGCCGCAAGTATCTTGCCCTTTATTAGCAGTGTAGAACCTAAATCTGTGGAACGCGCATTGGAATCCATTGGAATATCAGAAGCAAATTGTACATCAATTATGTTCTCAATACCCAGTGATACTTTTTCTGCGCCTTCAATGGTAAGTCTTAAACCCATTTTGTTTTCCTCCTTTTTTTAACCTATTTTTTTTCTAGTCATTTCAACTTTTAAATTCTTCACATTATTGTTAAAGGTAATTTCAATATTGCAAATATTATTGATTTCATCAATATCTACGCTTAAATCATCACCCTCTTGAAGAATGGAGTTGACAAATCCTTTTTCAGCAAGCCATCTGCTCTTTTGGCTGGCAGGATTACTGCTGAAGAACTTATAAATATTATCCTGTTTGAAGTCATTGCTTGCAAAACGGAGAATACGTTCGATATATGTAGTAACTAGTGTCTTATAAATAGGCTCGAATTCATTTTCAGCCATTTGTAGACTTCTAGCTTTGTATACCATAACTTTGCTAATATCTCTTCCCTCTATCTGTGCATTTTCAGAAGAAAATACAAATCCAAAATTGTTATTGTTGATAGAGTTCTTAATTGTATTGGTGAATCCTGATATTTCTTTAGCTAAAGTAGTTGTTGATTTGAGTGCATGATTCCCTGCTTCAATATCAAATCTAATACCTGGATAATCTGTGGTGGTATTGCGGAATCTTTCTTTGAGATAGTTTGGACACTGCCATGCTGCAACCATACCAGCAGCTTCATATGCCGCTCCAACATATACACCTTCTAGCCACATTCTCAGTACGTCTTCTTTTTCCTCAGACAAAGCAGCTCCACCAGCTTCATTGACAATCATTCTGTTATCAATTTTAAGTTTAGATTTATCTTTTGGAATTACGGTAATATTAGGGATACATGGAATCGCAAACTCACTATAATCTTTTTTCATTAAAGGAATACATTTATCCTTAAATCGCTCTACGCCCTCTGAAGCAATATAGCTAAATCCAGTATCTTCACCAGTCTGGAAACTAAAAAATGTACTGATTCGATATGGCTGTACTGTATTTAAAAGCATAGCGAGATTTTCCATCGTATTTAAGGAGCTCTTTAATGCAGTCTCGTTTCCTGCAAATCGTACTCTCTTAATCTTTTCAACACCTGTATTGTCCAATGCAATGTTTGGAACAATACCAAACCAAATGGTATTCTGAAAATCATTTTTATCATTTACAGAATTTAAGTAAGTAACTAATCTAGGAATATTGGTAGCTTTTACCTGCTGCTCTAGTTTCACATTTGTAACTAAAAGCTGAGGATTCATACCTTTTTCTTTCACCTTATACTGGTCAAAGAATATTTTTACTCCTAATATTTTCTCTATTAGAGGTCTTACTACTTTTACAAAATCATCTTTTGTCTGTTTGTAAAATTCCAAATAGCTATTATAGTTAGAAACTTCTGTTTCGGTGTCTATCGTACTGTCTGCTGTTGATTGTAGAGGGCAGTAAGTTCTTACTACCAAGTTTTGAACGTAATCAGAAGGATTTTCGTTTAACTCCTGATAATCCTCTTTAAATACTTCAATCAATCCAGTATTAACGTTATCGTTTATGGTCAACAGTTCTGTGCTTTCGGTTTTCTGAACCTCTGTAATACGAAGCTCACCGTTATCTCCTAAGTTCAAAACGCCGGCCTTAAATACATTACCGCCATCTTCCTTTTCAGAGCTGCCAAGAAGAAGTCTCGTCTTAATATCCTCAATTGCAAGAGGAAGCATTGCCATTACATTGTTGTAATTCTGACTAGCTTGTTCAAACATATAATTAAGTTTGTCACCTAAGTCCAATTTCTTAGGGTCAGAATCATCCAACTCTTCATATTGGCTATATACGTATTGAATTTCTTTTCTGGACATTTTAATATCATCCATAACTTTTTGTGGTGATATCATTTCCAGAATGTTTTCAAAAGCAAAGTCTACATTAGCAATTCCGTTCGCCCCTTTTGTATCAATTAATGTAATTAGCATCTTCAAAAAATCATTATCTGTATTCAGATAAATAGGTGTGATGCAGTTTTCAGGTATATTCTGAGGTTTATCCAATGCATAAACCACCTTCTGGTTATGTGCGTTAAAAAATGAGTACACCACTGGCTCAAATTTACTTAAGAATTCATCAAAATCTTTTACAACTAATTTTTCATTGATTTCTTTAATTTTCTCATCGTTTAATCCATTAATGCCTCTAGTGTCTCCTATAAGGGTTAGTAAGTCAGGTAATTCTGGATTAATTTCTTCAAAAAGCATAGTTCTGTTTGTTTGTGTTATAATCTCCATTCTTATTTCCTTTCCTATAATTTTATTTAGCTATTTAATAACAGAAATATAATGAATCTCTAACTCATAGTCATCTTCTGTCATAATATAGATAACGGAACCAAATAGTACGTGATAATCAACATTGTTACTAATTACTGAATTGCCAATCATGATTGATGATTTACTTTTATTTCTAAGAATAATTCCCCTATCCTTACCAGAACTTACATAGATATTCTTAAGGTCAAACAATTCAATTATTTCTGAATTATCTGTTAGTTTTTCCATAGATATTTTTATTTCTTTTAGCTGATATAGCCGTAATACAAATGGTTTTATCTCTAATCCTTCCGGCAGTTTGGTAAAATACGCATTCAGCTTACCCGAAAAATTATCTTGAGATAGATTAGAAGTATCACTGTCCAAACATTTTCTTGGTCTTGTAAAGAAATATACGGCTATCATAATCACTACTACCAGCACCCCTATTGCAACACCAGGATAGTATCTCCATAAGGGGTAAATGGTTATTAATGCAACGGTTTCAAGTGAATCGCCATATTTATCTGTTATAAGAATGTGAACCTTAGTATCTCCTATTCCCTTTGTCTTCCAATCAAGGTGATTATCTATGAGATTAGGTTCAACTGAATCACCTTCTACTTTAAGAATTTGATAACTCAATAAATTGTGATTGGCATCCTCTGAAGAACTAGTTCTATAAAAATATTCATTTAAATCACAGCCATCTTCTCTATGAGTCCAAGGATAAATAAAACGCTCTTTAAACTCTCCTTGGGGACCTGTATTTACTACCTTTATTTCTGTCGTTTCAAACAGGTAACGTTCTATCGCATCAGATAGGAAAACTTCTACTATATATTCGCCTTTTTCTTCAAGACTGAAGCTTTTCCTAATTCCCTCAGTACTATTTGTTAACTGCAAAAGTTCTGTATTCACCTTAGAATTATCCGATTTGCGGTATATATTACACTCCACATCAAATCCTTCATAAAGAGATATGTCCTGAATAACTTCTCTGGTTCTACCATTTATAAAGTAGATATCTGTGTCTACTGGATCTCCCGCTTCTACGGTCTTAGGAAGTTTCATTATGCCTTCCATATTTCGATTTCCAATTAGATAGATATTGAGTTCTTGTCCCTCTTTGGTATTGATATCAAATAAAATATCCAAGGGTATGTTATTTCCTGATAATTCAATTTTCCCTCCTGAAAAGTACTTTGAGGAATTAACGGGAACAGTTTCTTGGTTGCAGGTAATATTTACAGCATTGATTTCTTGATCAGATACCAAGAAGCAAGTAAGGTACTGATAATAATTACTTTGAATGTTGCAACGGATATTCTGGGCACCTTTAGAGTAGACACTTTCTGACACCGGTATAATATCAAGGCCAGCTTCCTTTTGAATTACATCATAGAATATCTTAATAAGTGCATCAGGTTTCTTAGCTTCATAAGAGCTACCATTTGTTTTACTGGCAACTTCTTCTAATAAGGTTTTGCTGCCCGAATAGGACTTTCCAAATGCAATTGTATGAATAGGAATTTCATTGTCATTGCAATATGCCACACTATTATTAACATCTTGAGCGGATTCTTCTAATGTCCTTCCTGTCTTGGATCTTCTTAAATCTGTTTCTCCGTCTGACAGTAGTATTACTACTGTATTGTTTCTATCGGTAGGCTGTGCCAATTCTGTTCCATGTTTCAGTGCCAAACCGATATCTGTTTCACCACTATATTCTGTTTTGCCAACAATCTGCGTCAAACCATCCTTTTGCTCTTCCAAATTCAGGTTTTGTAATGGAACTGACTGTATTATCTGGTCATTATAAGCCGCATATGCCACTCTTATACTTTCACCATCTATTAAAGAAATAAAAGATTGTATCATTTCCAATGCTAAAAATTCTGAGTCATTACTCTTCATCGAACCGCTACAATCCACTAGGAATACAATGTCAAGCTTTTCTTTGTTCCCTTGCAACATAGCACCATTATTAGTATCTAGTACTTCCCCTTGTGCTACACTGCCAAAGGATAATGTCAGTAGCAAGCTGGCAAATAAAATACTCGTTATAAGCAAACGTATTTTTCCTTTTTGAGCCATCATCTAGTGCAATCATCCTTTCTCTTTTGTTAAATATATTATTTAAGATTTTTTAGAAATTAAACTTTATTTAACAATAATTGCCAAGATTTTACAATCCATATGTCATAAAGAGGAGAAAATCATCATAAACGGTAAATTTGTGCAACAAAAAAACTCTTCCCACTTTAAGAAAGAGTTTTTAAATAGATAACATTGTAATTTCTTGTATTAATTTCTTATTATCATCCACGTATCCTACATAGTCTCCTTGGTACTCTAATAGGATATTGTGAATATTCTGCTTTATTGTACTGACATAATCAATGTTCTGGTCCACTAGGTCTGGCAAGGAGTTTTCGACAAGAATAGATAATTCTTCTTTATTAATTATAATTTGCAAGTATATTTTCTTTGTTACAATTTCCATTATATTGCACAACAAATGAGCTAGCAGCACGCTAATCTCAATGTTCGAAAATCTTGATAAATTACCTCCCACCGTATAGCGAAATTCAATATTTCGATTCTTGCATTCCGCACTAGTGTATAAAAGCAATAAATCTACGTTCTTGTTGTGTGTAGATTGAGGTAAAATATTATCAGGATTTTCAAAGGACAGATTCTGTTGCAAGTAGGCAAATGCCTCTACTTCTTTTCCTTGTTTGAATAATTCATTGAACATACTTATACCTTACCATTTTATCCTCTAGTTCTTTTTTGCGATTCTTAGCTATATCTAATTCAATTCCATTAATTAGCTCTGCGGTTCTTGTTTTTATGTTCGATATATGTAATTGATTTACCAAATAATTACGATGTATTCTAAGGAAATTACAATTTTCAAGTTCTTCTTCTATTTTTTTAAGACTACCATACATATTAAAATCACCTTGTACTGTCTTTATTTCTATTTTATGCTGATTACATTCAAAGTACAATATGTCTTGTAATAAAATTACACCACAAGCAATTTCACTATTCCATTTATAGGAAATACTAGTCAACGGAAATTTTCGCAAATACTTTTTTAATGCTTTGATCGAGTCTTTTTCAAAATTGCTTTTTCTGACGAACCACAATATGTCCCAATCAAAAGAGTCAAATACATAATTTTCATTACAAGTTATTAAAACTACTTTTGTTTTATAATTAATTTTATGTAATTTTTCAACTAAACCATATCCATACTTTTCTGGCACTTCTATATCTAGAAATAATAGGTCAAATGAGACTTCTGACATACTTTTCATAATATCTTCGCCTTTTAGAAATTCACTTATCTCTATCTTAACATTTCTCGGAAATAATTTCTTTACTTGCCTTTTTACAAAATCACAAACATAAGACAAATTATCTTTGTCCTTATCATATATTCCTATCTGTATAATATTCACTTATAGTCTCCTTCTACACATACTGCTCTGAGTAAATATCTTCCCCTCGACATTTGCTCTCTGTATATAATATCAATTTTGTGTATAAAGTCAATGATTTTATGCAATTAACTTGAAAAGCTACTAGCCAATTACTCAGCTAGTAGCTTTATCTATTCCAAATTATTAGCATCCTGTAAAACAGTTACGGATGTATTCAAGTAGTTGGCTACAATCGAAATTAAAACACATATTATAATCCTCCTTTCATATACTTATTTATTAACTAATTGTTAATTAGTACATTAATAATGTAACATTTTTGTAATAATTAGTCTATAGTAAAAAGGTGGATAATATGTTTAATAATTCCATTATTATAGCATTTGTATAAATGTAAAAAGAATATCATTTCATAAGTCACCATTACTTTCTGTGGATTTTTTGATTAAAATCTCTATTGGGATTTCAGTTGGCTCCTCGTCCGTTACCTCTTTTATTAACTCAAAATCAGTTGGAAGATCATGGACTAAATTACAAACTGTAGTTAAATAATCAACATTATCTAATCTGCTTACACTGTTAGAAAACAAATACAACCGATTTTTAGTTTTCGAAAATACTATAACTGCAACATCCACACAATACTGTTCACCAACCTCATTATAAATCAGCCAGCCCTCGGTTCTATTTTGCATAAAGATTCTTCTAAACGTACTCTGCATATTAATGTATCTCCTTACTTCCCTTATAGATTATTACTTCTGTTATCTGAATACTTTCATTATAAACAGGTTTTTATTTTTCTACAATAGTGATAACGGCTACTCGTAATTGCACTTGTAAATGATGATTTAACAAGGTAATATTATGTTATTAAGATATTTTATACGAGGGAGAAAAAATATGAAAAAGACTATTTTCCTATTAATTTGTTTTTTACTATTTATGCCATGCAGCGTTTCTGCATCATCGCAATCTAGCTATGACTATCGTAAAGACAATATAGAAGACTCTGACGAATATAATGATATTCAAGAACTCGATAAAAAATTAGACTATACAAAGGCTGTTAAAACCTATAACTATACTCCAAATGAGCTACTTGATATAATTTCAAATGATACGCTTATATCAAGTATTCAAAGTAATACTAATTATAGCTGGAAGGTACCTATTATCACCCAAAATGATAACTATGATTATGCTATTATCTCTAAACGTCTTAATGGAAAACTTTCATACGATACTGCCAAAACAACTAGTGATGGAGCAAAGCAAGTTTATTATATATTTAATAAAAACCTCATTTCTGATTTATTGAATAGTTATGAAATGAATGATTTCCATAACTTATATGCTTTATCAATTTCTCAGTTAAATATGGATTTAATTGTTATTGATAAACAGAGTACTGTTAGCCTTATTCCTTTTGCATCAAGAGCTGATTTGTTAGAGATTAACAATGGTTCACTGTATACTCCAGCCAAAATATCAGATCTCGTAAATAAGTATATTGAGGCAACATCTAATAATACTTTTAGCACTCACTTTATATATATCGCTATTTCCTTAGTGGTAGTTGTGGCATTCATAATTGGGACATTGATAATTAAAAGAAAGCAAAAACAAGGCATAGAATATTAAAATATCCTATGCCATATCAGTTCAATATTTATTAGTTGTTAAAGTAAACATCAATTGTAGCCATGGAAGCATCTAGTGTAATCTCACGCATACTTTCATTATTGATTTGAAAATCTTCAGACATTTTGGTATAGCTACGATCTCCAATGGAAACTTGACTAGCAGTACATTCAACATCATAATTATAATCTTCAAATTCTGCATCTAATTCTAGTTCCGCACTACCTGCCGAACAACTTATTTCAGCATTACCATTAATTCTGCCACTTCCATAGAATGATCCAGCACCAGCGGATACTTCCAAATTGGTTATCTCCATCTCTTCAATTTGAAGTTGCCCTGCACCAACAGATGCCTTTACTTCCTCTGCTACAATACTACCTCGCACATCACTTGCACCTATTTCCAATTCTACCTTACTTGCTGCAATGTAGCCAAGCTCAACATCACCAGCTCCAAAGGACATATCAACTTCGTTAAATTTATACCCCTTTGGTATAGATAATGTTATAATACAATTACTTTTGAAAGAACTAATATTTTTCCATTTTGTAGTTATGGTCTTAATATATAAAGTGTTATTCTCTACGTATGCTTGCAATTTTTCTACATTTTTACCTTCAATCCTGAACGCATTATCTACAGACTCCTTTATCTCAAATTCACATCCACCTACATCAAAGTTCAAATCATTAATTTCTTGGGAAAATTCTTTGTCTATTTTTCCCTTATAAATTTCATGATTATCATCAAATATAAAGTTATCATCTATATTATACAATTCATCATACTCAAAATCATCAATTGAAACATTCAAAGATTTATTAATATTTTTACGTAAGCCAAAATCATAAAAAGAATCTAATCCCCATCTTGTAAGGCTATCCTCTATCGTATCTGCTAGAAAATATCCTCCTTTTGTAAAATAAACAATTGTAGTAAATAAAATACCTATTATCAAAAAAATCAATGCTGTAATACCACAGCCTTTTAAAAATTTCTTCATTATATCCTCCGTTCCGCCTACTATGGCAATTTCTGTTTTCTATTTATCAGTTATTTTTTACTAATTTTACTAGATATCCATCTGAATAATTGGGCAATTCCTTTACAAACAGCTGGTGTAGCAATACCTGCCATTACTACTGTTAACATTAAGAATCCTAACCCAAAGCTGCCCAAAAGCAGTCCTATACCAATAAATGCAATTCCTGCTATAGGAGATACAAATAACATCCCTAACCCAATAAATAAGAAGATAAACAATGTACCTATTAAGGAAACTGCTATCACACCAAAAGCAAAAATCATGGCAAACCATCCCAAAACTATTCCAAATATGGTTCCCAACAATCCCCCTGCCACACCTATAAAAGCTGGTGAAAAAAGAATGCATAATATAACAATTAGTACGACTAACCATGTAGGCATAGGCTCGTTATCTTTCGCTTGTGTATTAGTGTTGTTCCCTATACCATTTTGATTTATATTTTGATTATACTCCACTACAGAACGGTTCGTTGGCATTGTTTTGTGATAATTAATATCGCCATATCCAGTTCCATATATTTCCTTCTTTATTGTCTCAGCTACCCTCATTGGGTTCCCCAAAGCCTCTATTACATCTTGTTCGCATTCTGGTCCAGCATCATTAAAATAGTCATTATAATATTGTAATGCCTCTTCTCGTTCAGCAAGAGAAATATTTTGGAGCAGACTTTCTAGCTGGTTCATAAAATCTATTCTATTCATGATTTTCCTCACTTTCTATATTTTTATCTTCATTCTGTT
>CAZKGP010000006.1:0-28514 GCA_964552225.1 uncultured Acetatifactor sp. | reverse complement strand
ATTCTCATTGTGAGTATGATTATAATAGGAGTATTTACTTAATATGTCATATACTACATCGTTGTCATCACTTGCTATAAATATAACTTTTCCAGTTTTGCTCTCCTGATGGAACGAAATCGTGGTTTTACTATCGTTATATTCCCATAACATAATATGTAAAAACAAAGACATGCCATCATTAAAAAGCACATCTGTATCTAACCAAGATAAAACATCCGCCTGGTTTTCGTACGGCAATGGATAAAATTGTTCCACATCCTTACGAAGCTTTCCATATTCTGGATCTTCTACCAATTTTTCAGCAGAATGATATGTTTTAATATTCAGCCAATAGATATCACGTATAGCACGTACCATATAGATTTCCTCAGCCTCTGGTGCTATGTTAATTGGCACGATATGACGTTCATATGCCGTTTCCAGCAACAGCTCTTCTTTTAATGAAAAATATAGGGAGGGAACACTAAATATGCCCACTGTAATAGCAAGAAATAGGATTAAAAAAAGGAATGCTGCCATAGCTTTAAATAAGGAACCCAACTTATTCATGGCACACCTCCAAACAAAACGATACACAAGTTCCAATATCAGGTGTACTTTCTATTTTTAGCTCACTTCCATGCATCTGTGCAATCTTGCTACATAGATATAGTCCAATTCCAGCTCCGCCACTTGCACGGGACCTTGATTTATCTGCCATATAAAACATCTCTTGAATATGAGGAATATCTTCTGATGGAATACCCACACCATGATCCCTTATTTCAATCATATATTTTGTACCTTCCACTCTGCCGTTTAGACGAATGATGTTATCTTTAGGCTCCGCCTTTCTAGCATTATCTAATAGATTAGAAATAAGACTAAATAACAAATCAGGCTCAGCAAGTACATTCGCGTTCTCTACCATTTGAATAAATTCCACATTGGGGAAGGAAGTTTTACGGCTTATCCACAATTTTTTGATAAAAGATTCTATTGGTATGGATTGAACGGAAATGCCGTCTGAGGTAATGTTTAAAAGCATCATCATCTTCTGTGACATTGCTTCTACCCGTTTGCTCTCCTGATATAGGATACTGGCATATCGAAGCTGTTGTTCCTGATCCATTGGTGACTGTCTCATCATATCTGCATATCCCATTATGGATGTAACAGGTGTCTTTATCTCATGGGAAAAGGCTGCTATAAAACGGTCTCTGTTATCCACCTGCTCATTCAACTCAATGATATTCTGCTCAACAGCATCTGCCATGCGGTCAAAGCTTAAGCTTAACTGACCAATTTCATCCTTTGAAGCAATGCGTGTCCTCTGCCCATAGGCGCCGTTTGCGATGTCCTTACTAACCTTATTTAACTTTAAAAGAGGACGTGTTAAGGCAAAGCTTAACGCAGCAATGGCCATCCCAGATACTGCAACCAAACAGATATTTAACATAAAATGTGATTGAATCTGAGCCTGCTTTTCTTCAAATATATAACTCATATCATAAGCATTAATCATATAAAGCATAGGCTCATTGAGCTGTATTTGAGCAGACATCAAACAAAAATATTTGGTATTGATTTTCCTTAAAATATATTTAGAATTATTAGTCTTAAGAAGAATTTTAAAATCCTCCTGAGTAATGCCTAAGGGTAAATCTGTAAAAAAAACCTCTCCATCAGCATCATAGATTCCAACTCTGCCTAGCTTATTCTCTCCACCCGTCATTCGCTTGACATATCTTTCCACAGTATCATCTGAATAAGCAATTCCATTGTACAAGTCAGTTAACAAAAAAGACTTTAAAGCATAATGATCTAGCATCTGTTGTTCTATACTCCTATTTACTGCTGTTTCCAAAGAACTGGTAAAGCTTCTTTGTACCATAACAATACTTCCTATAGTAAGAATCACTGAAACTAATATGGTTATCAATATAGTTTGTTTGATAGCAAGCCTCATTCTCTATTCCTCTTTGAAATATCTTTATTTAAAACATCTTTATTCTTAGTCACAAGCATATAGCCGATTCTATTAACAGTTTTAATCTTATCCTGCCAGCCTAATTTCTTACGCAAACGAGTAATATGAAGGTCTAAGGTTCTGGTATTGTTGGAATATTCATCTCCCCACACCCTCTCATATTGTGTTTCCCTATATAATGCTATATCTTTGTTGCGAACCAAATCCATTAAAAGATCAAATTCTTTTTTGGTAAGTTCTATTTCCTGTCCATTTTGTATAACAGTTCTTGAAAATTGGTCAATTTCCACATCCAAAACTGGAATCAAACCGTTTGTTTTCTGAAAACGTCGTAGTACAGACTCTACTCTGGCTAGTAGCTCGTCTGCATTAAATGGCTTGGTAATATAATCATCTGCTCCCAAATGCAGACCTTTCACCCTATCTTGAATGGTTGTTTTGGCAGAAATAAAGATAACTGGAATATGCAAAGAAGTAATATACCCTAGCAGCTCATATCCATCAATAACAGGCAGCATAATATCAAGAAGAACCAGATCATAGTCCGCCTCTTCCAGCTTATCTGCTGCCTCCCCACCATCTTTGGCATAGTCCCACTCATACATACCCTTATCAAGTGCAGCTTGAATCAGACCGGCAATATTTATTTCATCTTCAACAATCAAAATCTTTATCATATTTTTATAACACTTCCAATCGTTCAATATCCTTATCATAAAATTCTAACAAATACTTGTATCCGAATTGTATCATAATTGCTTCTTATACAAAAGTCACTCGTGAAAATGGTGTTAAGAATGCCTGAAATCTATTCTCTATTCTAAGAAAACTCATTATGATAAACATACAATATACAGATTCAAGTCGAAATAAAAATATAGTACATAAAAAGGAGATTTGACGAAAATGAATATTGCTATTCTTATTATCGCATCAATTGGAGGTCTTGCTGGTTTATTATCAACGGCTTATTTAACAATTAGTTTTCCCGCTGTTATAATCTGGAAAATTTATCGTAGAATTGTTCATAAGATTCCAGTAACTAAATAAAATCTCCATACCAAAAACGGGCTCCCTACATTGATAGGGTAGCCCGTTTGTTATCATATTCTTCCTTCATAAGTTTGAAGGTCTCTTCGTCTCCTGCATCACCGTCTGGATGGTATGTTTTGCAAAGAGCCTTATAACGCTTTTCTAATTTATCATTTGTGTCACACCCCATAAAAAAGGAGGACTTATTTTCTTGTTTTTGCAATTTAAGTTTTAACTTATCTACCTTTTTAGATATACTCTTTTTCAAATCATCTAGTTTATCAATCGTAACTATCATACTTTCAAACACCTTCTCAGGTATTATATCATTTTCACTATTTTCAGTAATTGTTTCTACTAATTGATTGATTGCTGTTACGTATTGACCATAATTACTTTTTAACACCATATCATCGCTTGTTTGTACCAAAGGTCCATTCTCCTCGAGAAATCTAGCATAATCTTGAAGATGATTGTTTAAGATGTAGGAGTGCTTTTCGTATTTATCTCCGTTTGTTTCAATATGACTTTTTTCTATTGTTTCCTCATGTTCTAATACAATATTAGAATACATAGCATAATCTGTTGTGGCAAGATTCATTTCCTCGCCCCATTCATTCCATTCTATTCCTAGAGAAATCATCCATACAATAAGGCTTCCTATGACTGCCACATAAACCACTACACCATATACAATTTCATATGCATTAAATAAACTTAAATAAGAAAATACGCCAATCCCAAGTTCCCTATTAAAATATGTATTTAGACTAATAATTGAGCCTGCAACAAGTATAACACTACATACAATAAAAATTTTAAGGGCATGAGTCACTAGGAACACAATACTTTTATTTACTCCACTTAATATGATGTAGAAAAAGCATCTGAAACCATTCACAACAGCCTTACTTTCTATACCAATTTCTTCATAATCGGCTTTACATATACTATATAAATGTGCATAACCTCCATATACTAATTCATAAACAAACAAGAAACATCCAATCACTACATTAATTACCACCATGCAAACAGTGGAAATCAATGATAAAACAAATAGCATTGCAGCTACAATAAGACCTCCAACAACTAAACATATCACCAAAAGAATCATTCCCTGGAAAGCACTTTTAGGATTTCTCATTAACTCAAATAAAAGCATAATTACCCCAACTACCAAAGTCATCCCAAACAGTAATATAAACTTTTCCAATGCTTTCGCTATTAATTTGGAAAGTGTGGATATAAGCAATAAAGGAAGTGCAATGATTGACAATAAGTTAATTTTTATAATTTTAAGTACAGTCTTCATTTATATTCCCTCCCCTATTCAAATACAGCAAACTCATATTGAATATCATCAATACAAATACCATTTGGTAAAAATTCCAAGGTTATTTTGTCCCCGGATTCAGAATCCAAATATTCTGCACTGGTAGTATCAATATCCAACCCTAGAAAAACACTTCCCTTCAAGGAGCTTGGCTTACCATAAATTCCGTCTTGTGCGTGACATACTTCTGTTATTTCACATCCAATGGTTACGCCACCTCCTAGTACCACTACATTTCGGCCAAATGCAACTGAACTTATTTGGCACTTTTCCCAAGGAAGTCCTTCTGCACTTTGATTCTGCATGGTAACTCTAATGCCATAATCAGAATTAAATACTTCTAACGTTTCATAAGGTTTAACAAATTCTGTATTTTTCTTAGCAGGGCTAAAAGGCAACACCTCTAAAATAGTTTGTAAATCTATAATTTCCCCATTTAACTGTACTTTTCTGGAAAAACGGTCTTCCTTTAAAATATCAGGGGTAGGCTGTGCATTTTGTATCCACGCTTCAGCTTCTTTGGTATTAGTGATGTTTACTACCAAATCAGTATTTTTTTCTCTAGTCAACTGAACATTCTCTTCTTGTAGTTCTATTTTCATTCCATGTATATTGGCCAGATTATGTGTTTCATAATTTATTTTATAAACCCCAGGATTTAATTTTGCTTTTTGTTTATAACCATTTTGTGCATTTAAGTAAATATAATAAAGCCTTTCCGAGTTAATATTTTCTAAGCATACTTTTATCTCGTATTCATCCTTTATATTCTCTCCTAACAGCTCAAATGACTGGGGCAATTGTTCTTGATTCAGTGATACATTCAATATACAATCCCCTTCTTTTAAGTTTCCGCTTTTACCACAACCTACTAAAAAGATTCCAAGTAATAAAACAGATACTAAAAACTTTATTTTAATTTTCATTAGCTTCCTGCTCCTCATTGGTTTTACAGATGATATTATACCATTTGATAGTACAATTAATTTTAAAAATAGTCAATAAATGCATGGAAAGATGGTCAAGTTAATGTTATACTTGTAAACGATTATTATATAATACGAAGGAGATAGGAATGGCAAAAAGAACCGATATCCACAAAATACTTATTATAGGCTCCGGCCCAATTATTATTGGACAAGCTTGCGAATTTGACTACTCAGGCACTCAAGCATGTAAGGCACTTCGCAATCTTGGATATGAAATTATACTGGTAAACTCTAATCCAGCGACTATTATGACTGATCCAGAAACTGCTGATGTTACTTATATTGAACCACTTAACACGGAACGTTTGGAGCAAATTATAGCTAAGGAGAAACCTGATGCATTGCTTCCCAACTTAGGTGGACAATCTGGTCTGAATCTTTGTTCTGAGCTTGCGGCAGCTGGAATCTTAGATAAATACAATGTAAAAGTAATTGGTGTTCAGGTGGATGCCATTGAACGTGGTGAAGATCGTGTCGCTTTCAAAAAAACCATGGATGAACTTGGAATTGAGATGGCTAAAAGTGAAGTTGCCTACAGCGTAGATGAAGCATTAGCCATTGCCGATCGTCTCTCTTATCCTGTTGTACTTCGTCCTGCTTATACTATGGGAGGTGCCGGCGGAGGATTAGTATATAACAAAAATGAACTAGCTACCGTTTGTGCCCGTGGTTTACAAGCCAGCTTAGTAGGTCAAGTGCTTGTAGAAGAATCCATTCTTGGCTGGGAAGAATTAGAACTGGAAATTATACGTGACTCTGAGAACAATATGATTACAGTTTGCTACATTGAAAATATTGATCCTCTTGGAGTTCATACTGGTGACTCCTTCTGCTCCGCTCCTATGTTAACAATTTCTGAGGATTGTCAGAAGCGTTTACAAGAGCAAGCTTATAAAATTGTAGAATCTGTTCAAGTTATTGGCGGAACAAACGTACAATTCGCTCATGATCCTGTTACAGATCGTATTATTGTTATAGAAATTAATCCAAGAACCTCTCGTTCTTCAGCCTTAGCTTCCAAAGCAACTGGCTTCCCTATTGCCTTGATATCTGCAATGTTAGCAACTGGATTAACTTTAAAAGATATTCCTTGTGGCAAATACGGCACATTAGATAAATATGTTCCTGATGGAGATTATATTGTTATCAAATTTGCTCGTTGGGCATTTGAAAAATTCAAAGGTGTTGAAGACAAGTTAGGAACCCAAATGCGTGCCGTTGGAGAAGTTATGAGCGTTGGCAAAACCTATAAGGAAGCATTCCAAAAGGCAATCCGAAGCTTAGAAACTGGTCGCTATGGCTTAGGTCATATCAAGATGTTCCAAGATATGTCTAAAGAAAAGCTCCTTATTTTACTAAATACACCTTCTAGCGAACGTCATTTTATAATGTATGAGGCTCTTTATAAAGGTGCTACACCTGAAGAAATTCATGAAATTACCAAAGTTAAACTGTACTTTATTGAACAAATGAAAGAAATTGTAGAAGAAGAAAAAGCATTAGCTGCTAGTCAAGGACAACTCCCAGCAGATGAGGCATTAATTTCTGCTAAAAAGAATGGTTTTTCCGATAAATACTTAAGTCAAATTATTAGTATTTCTGAAGATTCCATTCGCCAGCGCCGTATAGAGCTTGGGGTTGAAGAAGCTTGGGAAGGCATCCATGTAAGCGGAACTCCTGATAAGGCATATTACTACTCTACTTATAATGCAGAGGACAAGAATCCAATTAACACAGACAAACCTAAAGTTATGATTCTAGGTGGCGGACCAAACCGTATTGGACAGGGGATTGAATTTGACTATTGTTGCGTGCATGCTTCTCTTGCCTTGAAAAAGCTTGGATTTGAAACGATTATAGTAAACTGTAATCCTGAAACAGTTTCTACTGATTATGATACTTCAGATAAATTATATTTTGAGCCATTAACCTTAGAAGATGTTCTTAGCATCTATAAGAAGGAAAAGCCTATTGGCGTAATTGCACAATTTGGTGGACAAACACCATTAAACCTAGCCGCTGACTTGGAGAAAAACGGAGTGAAAATATTAGGAACGGCTCCTTCCGTTATTGATTTGGCAGAGGATAGAGATTTATTCCGTGAAATGATGGAAAAATTAGAAATACCTATGCCAGAATCAGGCATGGCAACTACAGTAACAGAAGCTCTTTCCATTGCAAGCAAGATTGGATATCCTGTTATGGTGCGTCCTTCTTATGTTTTGGGCGGTCGTGGCATGGAAGTTGTATATGATGATGAAAATCTAACCAACTATATGAACGCTGCTGTAGGTGTTACTCCTGATAGACCTATTTTGATTGACCGTTTCTTAAATCATGCTACAGAGTGTGAAGCAGATGCCATAAGCGATGGCACTCATGCTTTTGTTCCCGCAGTGATGGAGCATATTGAAATGGCCGGTGTCCATTCTGGTGACTCCGCATGTATTATTCCTTCTGAACACATTTCAGAGAAGAATGTACAATTAATCAAAGAATACACTAGAAAAATAGCTGAGGAAATGCATGTAAAGGGCCTTATGAATATGCAATACGCGATTGAAAACGATAAGGTTTATGTGTTAGAAGCCAACCCTCGTGCTTCCCGTACAGTTCCTTTGGTGTCAAAGGTATGTAATATCCGTATGGTTCCACTAGCAACTGATATTATAACTTCCGAGATAACAGGTCGTCCTTCCCCTGTTCCTAATTTGAAAGAACAAGATATTCCTTTCTTTGGTGTCAAAGAAGCAGTATTTCCATTTAATATGTTCCCAGAAGTAGACCCCATCCTAGGGCCTGAAATGCGTTCTACCGGTGAAGTATTAGGCTTAGCAACCTCTTCTGGAGAAGCTTTCTATAAGTCTCAAGAGGGGACACAGTCCAAGCTTCCATTGGAGGGTACGGTATTAATCTCTGTGAATCAAAAGGATATACCGGAAGTGGCAGAAGTCGCAAGAATTTTTGCTGAAGATGGATTTAAAATTGTAGCAACAGGTAGAACCTATGAAACCATTAGTGCTGCTGGCATCCCAGCTCAAAAAGTGAACAAGCTCTATGAAGGACGTCCTCATATTCTTGATTTGATTACCAACGGTGACATTCAACTGATAATTAACTCTCCTGTTGGCAAGGAAAATGTAAATGATGACAGTTATCTTCGTAAAGCTGCCATTAAGGGTAAAATCCCTTATATGACTACACTTGCTGCTGCACATGCAACAGCTACTGGAATTCACTACGTGAAGCAAAATAACTGTGGGGAAGTTCGTTCTCTACAAGAATTACATGCACTCATTCGAGATAAATAAAAATGACAAGGGACTAATCTTACTTATTTAGATTAGTCCCCTTTTATTATAAGAACAGCTGATTACACCATTAAATGGTAAAGTCCCCTACCTTTTGTGCTAATAGATTGGATGCATTTTTTACATTTTCTGCTGATAATTCTACATCCTTATAACTATTTACCACATCTTTTATAACGATATTTGTATCTTTTGTACTAGATACGTTATCACCTGCAATATCAGAAAGTGCAATAATTATATTTACAACTTCTTTTCTTAATTCTTCTATTTCTTTTGTTTTACGTTCTATTCCTTTAATGCTATGTATGGATGCTTTTAATTCATCCATTACTTCAAGCACAGTCTGCCCTGTACTTTGAATGTGTGTTCCTTGTCTGTCAATTACATCTTGTACTCGAGTCATAGTATTTACTACAAGTTCTGAATTTTGTATTAGTGTATTTACTATTTCATCAATACTTCCACTTTCTGTGCTAGATTCCTCTGCCAATTTTTGTATCTGTGTTGCTACTACAGAAAATCCTTTACTTGCTTCTCCAGCCTGTGCGGCTTGTATGCCAGCATTTAATCCTAATAAATTAATCTCGGTTGCAATCTCTGATATAAATCGGGAAGCTTCTTGTATTCCCTTTGCTGATTCATTCGTCTGCCACGTCTGTTCTGCAATGGTTATAATTGCCGCCTTCACCTCTGTACTAATTGCTTTCAGCTCATCAATTGTAGCAGTCGCTTTATCACTTGAAATCTTCATACTATCGGAACTATCACTTAGCATACCTGTTTCATTTACAGTTTCTGTAATTAGATTACCCATATGCTGTACATTGCTCTCTGCCTTTTCTGTATCTTCCGCTTGTTCATTAGCCTTTTGTGTAATTGTATCTATAGAATTTTTAACATTATTGATATTGCTTGCAGTCTCTTTTGAAGTATGTTCTAGCGTATCTGATGCTTCCATTAACATCCCAGTACTTTCCTTAATTCCACCAATGATACTTCTTAATTCATTTCGCAGAACTTTTATTGCCCTAGTTAAATCTCCTACTTCATCGGATCTCCTTGAAATTCGTTTATCAAATGACACACTTAAGTCACCAGCAGCTACCTCTTGCACTCTCTGTATACTCTTTTTCAAAATATTAGCTAAAGAAGTCGCCCAAATTCCAACCACAATAATACATACACATGTAACTACTACCACAATTAAGACCAAGCTATAAATAATCCTTAATACGCTAGCTAGCGTTTCTTCTTTATTTTTACCTGCAAAAACCATACCAATTGGAGTCGTTCGATCACCTTTTTGATATACAGGCACATAATATCCATAGCAAATAGTTCCATCAATGGAAACGTTATCACTAAAGAATTCTTGTCCATTCTGTAACACTGTTTCTACGATGACCTCTCCTGCAGATGTGCCTAAAATTCTTTCATTATTTTCATCAAAAGCGGATGTCATTATTCGCTTAGAACCATAGAAGAATGTTACATCTACTCCACATTCTGCCTTTATAGTGTCTACTAGGTTCTCGGATTGTGAAATATTATAACTCCCTTTCCAAATATCACCATTGGCTGTTTCAAGATAGGAGCCTGCATTTTGGTCATATGCTGCAAGAGTTGCTATTGCAGTTCCTTGGAGTGCCGCTTCTACCTGATTAATAATAGAACTTTTTATAAAGGTATTAGCAATAATGATAACAATGACACCTAATAAACAAATAGGAGTCAATGAGAAAAATAGTATTTTTTTCCTAATGGATATCTTCATAGCTAATCCCCCCCTTAATCTACTACTTCAACATTGCGATAATACCAATCTATTCCACCCGTTATAGTCGCATCATCAAGTGTCGCATTATCAGTTCCTACCGTTTTACCAGTATTTGTTTCAATTACTCCATCAAATACATTGAATGTTCCTGCAAGTATAGCTTCACTTGCTTCACTCACCTTTTCTTGTGTCCCTTGTGCACAAAAGTTTGCTAGACTAGTTAGTTGCACAAGTCCTTCTTGCATACCACCGTAATAGTTTTCACCATTCCAAGTGCCTTCTATCACGGATTTGGTTGCTGAAGTATAGTAAGCACTCCAGTTCCAAATAACACTACACAAACAGGAATCTGGTGTTTCTTTACTCATATTAGAATTATAGCCGATACCATACACACCATATTCCTGAGCTAAAGTTTGAGGAAAGGGAGTATCACAATGTTGCGTCATAACATCACATCCCATATCAAGCAGTTTGCGAGATGCCGATTCCTCTGCTGCTGGATCATACCAACTGTTAGTAACTTTCACATAAATTGTAGCATCTGGATTCACGGATTCTACTCCAAGGGCAAATGCATCAATGCTTCCTGTAACCTCAGAGTTGGAAGACCCCTGCGCTGCCACATATCCAATTTTGTTAGTAGTCGTATTCATTCCTGCCACGATTCCACTTAAATATCTTGCTTGATAAATCCTGCCAAAATAGTTATTAAAATTCTTACCATTGGATAAATAACCTGTTCCGTGCGAAAAATAAACATCAGGATATTCCTCTGCAAGTTCAGCTACGGTCTCCATATATCCCCAGCTTGTAGCAAAAATGATATTACAACCTTCTTGTATACAATCTATTATTGTAGATCTTGTGTTTATTACATCACCATCATCTACAATCTTCCTTACAATTTGCTGATCAGATAGTCCTAAATTTTCTTGCATCCCTATAAGCCCTAAATCATGAGAATATGAGTAACCGCTTCCCTCTGATGGGTCTGATATATATAGTACTCCAACCTTAATATTTTCCTTGGCAATACCTGTACTATTAATGGGTGTTGTAGCTGTTGTGTTTGCTGCGCTCTTTTCCACCTCATTTTGAAGCTTGTTATCCGTTACCCCTTTGTTTGAAGCATAATCATCTGGTTCTTCCGTTGCACTTGCACATCCCATAAAAAGACTGACACTTAGCAATAGCACCGTAACCATTCTTATAAGTTTTCCCTTCATATGTTCCCTCCACAATGTCATTTTCTGCCTTTATTCATTTTAGTTGATAATTACTTTACTGCAAATTGTATATAATTATGGTTATTATACTTCATTTAACCGTCACATTTCAACTTAAAACTGATAATTTGTAGTTTATTGTGTTCTTTTTGCAACAATTGGCAGTTATGTTTGCATTTTAAGCAATTTTGTTCTGACAACAATGAAATCACATAAAAATGGGACAGGAATTTCCTATTATACAAAAAAGAATCTCGCTATGTGAGATTCTTTTTCCTGTGTCGGTTCGCTTATGTTTTAGTTTGTAGCAATTATAAAAAACAGGGATGGGGCTTACTTATGAAAATGCCTGAATTACACATACTAAAAAGTTACCCAAGCCATGTAGTACGATGTTTGGAATAATTGAGCCATCAAATGATTTCTCACTTAAATATCCGAGAGCGTAACCACCTATAAATGTTGTGGCAACTATTATCATTCCTCCTAAAGGAGTTAAACCAGATGAAAATACAATGTGCATTCCTGCAAATATAAAAGCATGAACGATATTGCCGACTTGAAATCCTAATTTGCTTTTTAAGCGTTTATTTATAAATCCGCGGAACAAAAATTCTTCCGCAATTCCTTGCTGAAAAAAACTAGCGATAAAAGCAGGAAGTAAAGCAGCTGCACCAAGCCCTAAATAAGTTTTTGATGACGGTTGTGTAAATTGAGTAAAGACTGGTAGATGCGTTACCAGCCAAATAAAGCAATAAACAAGAATAGCATATACAACGCGCTTATCAGTAAAATGTGGTTTAGTGATACCAAAATACTGAAAGAAGCTATTTGACTTTCTTTCTTTAATCAACCACCAAATGACGGGAATGATTGAGAAAACCACTATTTGCATAAGGGTGTTACGCAGAATAAGTCCTATATCCATATTAAAAACCTCCCATAGATTATTTTGTTTTGCATAGTCATGGCTTTAGCAATGAAAAAATTATAACGAGCAATCTCCATTCGTTCCGCCTAAAAATTAGAATTGATAAGAGCTGCAAAAAGTGCAATTGCCCCTACTGCTAAAAACAGTAAGGATACTCCTGCTTTTTGTTTCCGAGAGTTCATTTCTTTTTGTTCATTAGTGCTTATTGTAATTGGATATTTTCTTCTACCAATAAGGTATAGAATTAACCCGCCGCTTCCATTATTCCCACTTAGAGAAAAGAATCCCCAAAACTTTGGATGCTTCAGTCCTCTGCATCTAGCATCAAGCTCTGTTAATCTATAAATTTGATATGCAAGTGTAATCATTCCCAAAAACACAATAAAAATTATTAATATTAAATACCATGTCATATTTATCCCTCCTAAAATTTTCGTATAATCTGATAAAAAAGAGCCGTTGTGCTAATCACCCCAATAGTGGTGCTCCCTATCATCAAGTATCTGTTTTCTCCTATTAATCCATTGAAGAAAATAAAAAGAAGTAGCAATAAACCATTCAACCCAATTGCCAATAAAAGCTTCTTATTGCTACTAACGGTATCCGTACTTTCTTCTAAATGTTTCATCATCTCGTCATCTCCTTTCAATAATTCATCTAAACTAATGTGATAGAGATTGCTTAGATTTATAACGCTTATAATATCAGGATAAGACCTCTCATTTTCCCAATTTGAAATTGTTTGTCTGGAAACTTGTATCTCTTCTGAAACCTTTTCTTGCGTTAAACCTGAATTTATTCTTGCGTCTTTTAGTTTTTTTCCAATCTCCATTTTTACACCTTTTTTCCTTTCTCCTTCTACTTATATCCTGCTTCAAATGAATGTTTTTGTCTATCAAAGTTCTTTTACATTGTGGGGTTTTGGGTGTCAAAATGCTTTTACGTTGGGTATTTGAGTGGGGGTTTTCTTGAATAATACTTCCCCAATACAAAAAGCTGATGATATCTGTAGCAATTTAAATACAGAAGTCATCAGCTTAAGACTTTAAGATGCTCGCATCAAAGTAAACCAAGGGACAAATGAATCTCATATCCTTTTTAATTCAGCCTTGTAGCTTCACGTTTTCAATCGTTTAGCATAATCATATAATCTATTTAGTGATAAGTTATTGTTTTGTTCAATTCCATTCCTCTGAGCAAACCCGATATATGAACTAAATCCAAGCATATATATTGCCATTGCAGTAGAAATTTCTTCTGTATCCTCAATATCCTTAATAAAAAGTTCTGTGATTTTTTGAAGTTCTTGATACACGGTATCATGTGGTACACTGATATTTTGGCCTTCATTGACAACCTTATCTATCATTACAGGCAACTCCATACACATTTTGTAGAACGCTTCCTCTTCTCCGGTTACTAACGCATAAAACTGATCCATACTTACCCTTCTAATCAATCTATGCTGTACATTCTTTCCATCTACTTTTGTTGTCCATTTAATGTTTTGAGAATTCTTTGCAATTGCCTCTACCAATAAACATGCGCAATCATCATCGTCCAAGATCTGACTCTGCATCTTTATATATGTTTTTGCAGATGATGCAGAATTCATAGTATTATGTTTATTTTTCATTTCAACATATATAGTATGAACTATATCACCATCTGGCATTTTAATTCCATCTGGATTTTTATAAATCACATCCCAACCAACATCTGGAACCTTACATCCTTTTAAATACGAAAATATATTCTGATGAAAATATCCTATATCATTATTATTAGATTTATCCCTCTGTCGAAATATTTCATTATTTACCATATCTTCCCATGAGGTTTTATAAACTGACTTATCAAAAATAAGCTTAATTGGATCAATCAGATTACTATTAAATCTTTTTAAATCATAAGATTGCAGTTTTTCACCATATTTTAATATTGTTGCCTGTACATGTTCTTTGAAATCATTTTCAGCTATAAAATTCAAACTCCATACCATTGTATTAACCCCTTTTCAAAGCTAATTTAATTTCTTTAGCAATCTCAAATGCTAAATTTACTGGTACCGCATTACCAATTTGTTTATATTGAGATGATACATTTCCACAGAATTCCCAATTATCAGGAAATGTTTGGCATCTGGCATTCTCTCTTGTAGTAAAAGGTCGCGCCTCAAGTGGATGACATCGTTCTGTCTGTTTTTGTGATGGTGATGTTAAAACAGTAAGTGACGGTTCATTTAGACTCAACCTTCTTAATATTCCTGTACGCCCCCCCCCCATATTCCAACAGCTTTTCATATAATCCTTCGCAACATCTGCATCAATATCTCTCCAGTACCCCCCCGCTGGGACTAATTCAAATATTTTTCGCTTATTCTCTCCATATTGAACCCCTGGACTATCTGGTACATCATGCAAAATATCTTTAAGAATAGGTTTATATTTATGTTTTTCTGGAAAATTATAAGTAACTTTATTAACTAAATCATTTCTAATACCAATAGTTATTAATCTTTCTCTTTTTTGAGGAACTCCATAGTCCCAAGCATTTAGTACCTTACTCTGGATATTATATCCTGCATTCATAAAAATACTAATCATTGTTTTATATGTTTTTCCTTGATCATGTGTTTGTAAACCTTTAACATTTTCAAATAAAAACATTTTGGGCTGTAATTTCTCTAGAAATATTGCATAATGATAAAATAATGTTCCTCTGGCATCTTCCAGCCCCAACCTCTTTCCAGCATAAGAAAAGGACTGACAAGGTGCACCGCCAGACAATAAATCAAGTTCTCCTTTATTTAAAGAGAATTTTGTTTCTAAATCCATACAAGAAATATTAGCAATATCATCGTTAATCACATTCCACTCTGGTCTATTTTTCTTTAATGTTTCAGATGCATCTTTGTCAAATTCAATTAATCCTAGTGTATTAAATCCTGCCTTCTCAACTCCCAGTGCCAATCCGCCTGCCCCTGCAAATAATTCTATCGTAGTAAACATCTTTTACCTCTTTATTTCAACTTTTCTTTATAATATCATACTTCACTGTACCATAATCCGGACTCTTCTACCACATCCATAATATCTTCTATCTTACAATCTAAGGCTTTACATTAATTTATAATCTTTGTCTATTTTACCAGAGTATATATTAAATCACAAACACAAGTTGAATAATTAAATTTTTATGAAATATTTCGAATAAATTATGTAATAAAAAAGAACCCTGAAGTGTTCCCAATCCCACCTCAAGGCCCCAACATTTTTAAGCATTACCCCTCACTCATACTTCCTTGCCACAACATACATAGGAATAAATAAGCATCCCAAGAACAATATTAATTCAACCACTGCTCCTCCCACGCCCCATATTTCAGGGAAAAATTCATTTCCAATGAGATAGATAATTGGAAATATAATTGCACTTAGTGCGGACCACAAACGACCAGTACGAACAATATAGGGCCAATTGCTATTATTGAAATGAACACCTGGAATGTTCATTCGGAATATGCCATCACTATATGCATTTATCTTATTTTCATCATAGTAGTTGGGCAACTTTTCTTTGATAAAAAACCAAAAGTATGCTCCGAATATAATACTTAGAAGTTCCATCACTAATATATTATTTTCTACAAGCTGAAGTGCAGTATATCCAAGTAGATTAAATATTACCATTTCTAAAAGAACAATCCCTATACATGCGGCAAAAATAATTCCATATTTTAGTTTCTGCTCTTTTGCCTTCTTGGGATTCTCCTCTGAGAATGTCAGCGCTTTCTTTACTAATGTTTCTACTTGTTGTGGATTCAGTTCTGTTGAATCTTCAAATTTCCTATTCTCTAATAACTCTGTTACAGTGACGTCAAGAATATTTGCTAAAGGAATCAATAGTGTTATATCTGGCATACTGATACCACATTCCCATTTACTAATTGCTTTATCTGAAATAAAAAGTCGTTGCGCAAGTTCCTTTTGGGTATACCCTTTTTTCTTTCTAAGTTGGGAAATGAATTCACCAAATTCTGCTTTATCAATTTCAAACATTTTTTACCTCCCTTTGATTCCTAGTTATAATAATATTCTAGTATCAGGACCCTCAAGTTGCAATCGCCAGTCGGTAGAATTGTTGATTTTGCAGGTATTCTAAGGGGAGAATCTAGTAAATTGCTGTTACATATTTTATCCTATCCATGAGCGCATAACAATATCGTCTTCCATTTGCGGTATCTGTTCAGAACATAATTCCATTCTCATAATTGTATTTTCAATTGATACCTCATTACTTAATAATTCTAAAAAACGATGGTATTTGGCATTTATGCGAAGTTTCAAATTATCATTGCCTGATTCTAGGCATATAGCATTATATAGTTCATATAATACAGTTGATAAGTTTACATCCTTTGATATATATCCGAAAATAAACTTGTATAAATGTGGTGAATAAGACATAAAACCTTTAATTTCTTGTTCCTGTTGATAAAATATAATTTCCTTGGGATTATGATTCATTATCCAATCTATATCATATTCCAGATTATATCCTGAATGATTTTTCTGGAACTGGGTACAAAAACTAGCAATCCGTTCACGAGGCATATCGTCCCCACTAATGCAGTTATTACTAATAGAATGAGTAGTTGGTTTTAATGTGAAAAGTAATGTGGGTTGCACGAAGCGAAATCCTAGTTTTAAATACAGTCCGATATTTTTGATTTTATCAGGCAGTACCTCAAGACCGATTACATTGCAACCGCATTGTTTCAAATAATCAATTGCATAATTTATTATCTGTTGCCCATATCCTCTATTTCTGTATTCTCCAAGAACGCCTAACGGCCCAATTGTACCCACTAAGCCGTAACGATGCGTAAACACATACGCTATTATTTCCTCATTGATACAGCCAACAAAGGCACCGCCTTGGCTGATTTCCCAAAGCGCATGGATATTCTCCTTTTTTCTCATATCATCTCGCCCAAAGCATTGCTTATCCAATGCTGGTATTTCGTCTAGGTGTGATTCCATCATATACTCTATTTTCATTCTTACCCCCAACCTCGTGCTTTAGCTTATGCCTTCACTTAACAACGGACAATAAAACATTAATAAATTCCTCTTGGGTGAGATTATCGCTCCTAATATAGAATCCGATATTGTTATGCATGAACTCCGCGATATAAATATCATAGTAGCCTGTAGGTGTCTTTTCTTCACCAATATATGGTCCATAGCTCATTTTGCAATATCCTACCATAATTTCAACACCATTGATATTTGAAGGTGTTTCAGCATCGGTTATATATAATGCACATTGAATAGGAAGGCGGCCTTTATCCACCTCAATTACCAAGTCACGTTTTAAAAAGGGATTATCTTCGGTGTCACCTTCATACCATAATGTAAATATAGATTGAGACATACTGCCGTCGTTATTAAAATAGACTTTCCAATAACTTTCTTCATCAAAATTCTCTTGTAAATCTTCTGGCATATATTGCGGACGGATATCTACACCCAAGTAGTCTACAACTTTATTCCAATTCCATAAAACCTCATAAGTCTTTTCAGGATCTATATATTTTTTAGCCAAAGCCATATCAAGGGAAGGGGCATCCTGAATAAAATTCAATTCACCAAATTCCCCGTCCATTAAAAGTACCTTTTCGGAATGTTGTCCCTCAACCAAACCAGTAATTTCAAGCTCTCTAGATGGTTCTTCTGTGTTTGCCAGGTTGAGTTCTGGTGTAGGCTCTGGTATTGGTGTAGGCTCTGGAATTTGTGTTGGCACTAATGATGGTAGCGTACTAGTTGGATTTACAACAATATAATCGGATGAAGGCATTTGATTATTATTTAGTAAATTGGGGATTGCAACAACCAACAACAAAATAGCGAAACACGCTGCAAAAGAAATCAATCTAGTTACTTGTTTTTTTTTAGGGTTTGCTCTTACTATACTGGCGTTCATCCTTATTTTTGTGTCATTAATTAAAGCATTACTAGGTTCCGCTTGCTCCATCATTTCTTTATAATTGTTTAGATTCATTGATAAAATCTCCTTTCATCTTTTCTCTGAGAATAGCACGGGCGCGAGTAAGCCATGTGCGAACAGTAGATTCTTTTGCATTCAAAATCTCGCTAATTTGTCTGACGGTTAAATCCTCATAGTAGAAAAGATGTATGACTAATCGGTATTTTTGAGGAAGAAGCGTTAAATATTCATGTAAATCTAATTCTTCTTTTGTCTCATATACTGCTACTTCGTCAAGTGGTCCTACTTTCTGAAACCACGCTGTTGACCATAAGGATTTACTGCGATTTATTGTGACGCGAATGAGCCAAGCTTTGCGATGTTCCTCGCTCTTAAAAGTACGAGGTTTTGAAATATACCGTAAAAAGACATCTTGAAATACGTCTTCAGCATCGTGCCTTGTTTTCACTCGAGCCAGTGCCAGACGATAAACCATTTTTGAGTATTTTTCAATTACCTCATCAATGCAATCACTTGTAAGCAATGAATGTATTGCCATACTCCACCTCCCTTTTACTAGTAATACTTTTGAGAGACGCGAAAAGCTACACTACTTTCAAAAAATTCGCAGTAAAATTATCAATGAAATTTATTAAAATTTATTTTTATGACATATAACACTTTTTATAATACTATATATTGCTCCATAAATAATTAACACTAGAAAAATCACTAAGGTCTGTCCCCATTGAAAGTATTCCGCATTTCCATAGTGCTCTGCTGGCAGCATCACTGGCGGAAGAATCCATAAAATTCCCTTCATTATGGGTAGTATTTCTATTAGGGGTTTTTGTACAACTGATAAAATAGCAAATAATACTGTAAGTATCATTGCAACATTACGATTTTTCATTACTCTAGGATGCATTAAATTTCCCAGTGTAGCTCCTGCGAATCCACAACCATATTGAAAAAGAAATGCATTTCCCACATCTGAAAAATTTAACTCTCTAACAAACAAATCATAGCCATTTATCATGTTTATAACAACTGGAATCCCCGTACATAACAAATTAAAAAATAGGGTGATACACATTAGAAAAATCACTTTACTTGCATAGTAGCAACCAGCGCTTTCTACTCTTAGCAACAGAAGTTGTTCTGTCACTATGTTTTCGCTGGTCGCCACCGTTAATCCAATCCAAATCATCAATAGGTAAATAAAGGAACTGGTAAGCAAGAAACTACTCACAATATACAGTGGTTTGGTTGAATATATTATGTATAAAAAAATTCCCGTGAAAATCACTGGCATAACAAGACTGCTTCCTCCAAAATAAATCTGAAGTTGATACTTTACCAAATTAGTTGTTTTTTTCATCATACATCCCTCTAAGCTCCCAACCACATTGAAGCAATTCAACTATAACCCCTTGTGCTTCATGCTCCTTCACTAATAATTTGTATCCAGTTCCATATCTTTCCATGCCCTCTATCATTGGTTTATTTTGAGTATTTTCTAAAATAAGTAGGTATTCTCTTTCATTTTCCGGTTGATACGCTATAAGGGAACCTTTTTCAATTTGATATGTTTTATCCGCAATGGCATTTACTAGGCTCTGCTCGTGGCATGACATAAACACCGTTACTCCTTGGTTCTTAAGTTGATTAATTTTCTGAATAAAGACCTTCTGGGATTCCTTGTCTTGACCTGAAAGGGGCTCATCTAATAGCAATACTTCTGGTGTTTTCATCAGTGCCTGTATCACACCAACCTTTTGAAGTGTCCCTTTAGATAGATATTTCATAGGAATATCTAGTAGCTCTAACAGAAAAAAATCTTCACTTAATGCTTCTATTTTTTCTCCTATTTCATCCTTTTTTATTCCATCCATTTCGGCCATCCGTTTCAGATATATTCTAGCGGTTAAGGCTACAGGCATAAACTTTTCTGGTACATAATGAAATAAAAGCGGTTTATGGTAATGAATCTGACCTGATGTGGGAGTGACTAACCCACCTATCATTTTAAGCAATGTACTTTTTCCACATCCATTATGCCCCATAAAGGCGATAGACTCTCCTACATGAAAGGATTGATTCAGATGATTTAATATCACTGTTTTATTATATTGTTTTGTTACATTTTGCAACGTTATCTGTTCCAAGCTAACCCTCTTTTCTATGCAGTAAAATTATTAATATTTTACAAGAATTTCTGGCGATTGTCTATTCTAATGTTTGACCTTTCAATAACTCTTCATTATAATTATGGAGTGCATAAGCTTAAATACATGCATAGTGCGCAGATAGGATGAATGTTATGATAATAGAAAAAATTAAATATGACTTTTCCATTTGTAAAGTAAGTGATGTGTCCCTGGTTAATTTTCAGACGGAGTTTTGCTTTACAGGGAAAACAGACAAGGAACTCTCATTGGTTTGTATTACAGATGATACACCAGAGAATACTATTGAAAGAAATGATGGTTGGAGGGCATTTAGAATTAAGGGAACTTTAGATTTTTCCCTTGTTGGAATCCTAGCTAAAATAACTACTCTTTTGGCCGAAAAAGAAATTGGTATTTTTGCCATCTCTACTTTTGATACTGATTATATTTTGACTAAGGCAGAGAACTACGCAAGAGCTATAGAAACTCTCAGAGGAGCTGGTTATCAAATTATTGAATGTTAAAAATAGCTAGCACGTTTATCGTGCTAGCTATTTTACATTCTATTCTACTTTTTTTAATAGTTCGCTAAAGAATTCTAAAAAATCGCTTTCCATATCCTCTAAGGATTTAGAATTTTCATAGTAGTAGTTATAATTATAATTCTCCACATCATCATCTGATGAATTGTTCCACGAACCTATCATCGTTTTTCTACCTCTAATTAATAATGTGATACACTGAGAATTAAGTTTTTCTTTGAATTTTTGAATCTCTTCAGGTTCACGGATGTGAACAAACAAAATTTGCTTATCATTTGCTAGAAACTCATTATATCTTTCAAATAAATATTTTTGTGGCAAATCATTATAATCAACAAATATTTTCTTTAAATCAGCCAAGAATTTCCTTGATTTAGGATCCTTTTTCCCATTCCATCCATTTTTTGATGCAATCTCTTTAATTGGGTCGATAGAAGAAACGTTCATTGTACTATAGTGTTTTCCAACGATATCACATAACGTATCTTTACCTACTCCACCACTGCCATTTATAATAATAATTATTTTATTCACAAAAGTTCACTCCGTTTTTATAATATTGGTAATTTATACCCAAAAATAATTATATACTATTATATTGCATTTATCTACCCTAGTTATTGAGATACCGCTTTTGCTTCAAACAGCACGCCCTCATAATAAATCCATAACATTTCGCTATCAACAATAAAAAAATGTTTTCCAAAAAAATTGTCATCACTGATAATCGTGCCTTGTGTTATTTTATCTACATCAGTCCACCTACTTGATATATCAATATTGTAATCTTGTCCCAATGATTCTTTCGTATAATCTTCAAAACTATACTCAATGCTATCTATCTCTTGCCCATCTTTGTCGAAGGTTCTTGGAGAATAGGTTACTATGGAAGATAAATAACCTTCAATTTCTTCTTGTGGTAACGCATAGATATTAGCAGTCAAATAGTCTTGTATTTGCCATTCTCCATAAAAATCTTCATAAAAAGAATCCTCAATTCCAACTTCTATATCCCCTAAATTTTGCATAGTTTCTAAATCTTCTATATTAGGTTGTTCATATTCTTGTAAACTTTCATTAGTCTTACTTGGTTGAGTATCCACTTCGCCTCCAGTGGCGCAACCACATAATACTATCATTAAAATACCTGCCACTAGTAAAACATTTTTCTTCATTATTATATTTCCTCTCATTCAATTTCGTCTTCGAAAAATCTCACTTTCGCTTCTTGCTCAAACTCAAGCCTTGTTTGATTCCCTTGTTTGGCGTCAAAATCAAAAGGTAAATATTGTTCTGGTATGATTTTTTCATATGGAATATCAGCAAAATAATTACAAAACTGAATATCAACATAAATAAAACGATTGTTTTCTTCGTCTGCCAATGCATAGATATATCCATAACATTCATCAGCATATACTGCACACAATTCATACGGGAAACCTGTTGCACTATAAACCAACGTATTTTCGCTGCTTTCTATCTCTGACAAACGCTCATATTCCATATCATAATCCTTTTCATCGCAATTATATACCAAATACCCCAAGTAAGAATCATCCCACAGGCTAACATGTGCGTGATAGAAAGTTTCAACTTCTGCTGAATCTGGTATATTATCTGGATAAATATCATTATAACCGATATATTTTTCCTTATATCTTCCACCCTCTCCGTAAAGCTTCTCGTAATCAGATATGGATGTGTATACAGTCTGTTCCTTATTCATTAGTATAGAAAATGCCTTCTTCAATGATGCAACAGATACGGTTATAAGAAGCACCAATAAAACCACAACAATGGCTAAAATTATAATCCATCTTAAACATTTTTTCAAGTAATGCAATTGCTTTTTATTGTCTTTCCTTATATTTTTATCAATGGTTTGAATTGGTATTTCAGCTTTCATTTCTGTATAAGTAGCAGTGCAATCAGCGCATGTTGAAAAATGCTCATTTATATCTACATTGGTTTCACTACTAGTAAGTTGGTCTATGTAATTTGGCAGTAAATCTTTAACAATATGACAATCTAATTTCATAATCTACCTTCCTTTCTGACTTTTTCTTTTCCCCGATAATAGGTTACTCTTGCCCAGTTTTCTGTTTTGCCCATAATAATTGCAATTTCCGAAAAAGACAATTCATTAAAAAGTCTTAAAATCAATACCTCTTTATAGTCAGCATCTAATTGGGATATTCTCTGTATAACGCGATGATATTCTTGTGTTTGTATAATGGAATCTACAATATCATCCTGTATCGAAATGTCCATATCGTCAATAGGCACAGTCTCATACTTCTTGGAATTATTTAGGTATTTATACCAAACATGCCTGCCAATCTGACATAACCAAACAGAAGGTTTACAATCCCCTCGAAACAGGTGAATCGTTTTCATGGCTTGAAAGAAAGTCTCTTGTGTTAAATCGTCTGCCAAATCAGCATTTCTGCATAAACCATATAAATATCGCCAAATGACTTGGCTATGTTCGATGTAATACTTGGAAATTCTATGGTCCATTTTATCACCTCCTATTATATATGTGCTGTATTTGATAATTTCGTTACAGGGAATTTGAATTTTATTATATACACTTTATATACAATATAAAAACGGAGTAGTTACCCACTCCGTAGTTAATGTAATACTTTATTTTACCGAAACTCAAACAGTCTTGCAATAGAATTTATTTTATACTAATAAATTCTGATATATTGGATTTTGCTGTTGGGCTAACACGATTAAAGCTTGCTTTAATACATTTCCAAACCCATGCTGTGGCGCAGCAAAGGGATGAAATTCTAAAGTATTTTGAGCATTACCACCTGGATTAGCTGTATTTATTACCCATACAGCCCCCCAATTTGATGGTTGCCCTCCTTGGCTATAATGAATATTTGCTCCTACATTATGCTGTACTCCAGCTATAATAACGCCGAACCAACGAAATCTAACAGCTTGAGACTCAGCAGCATTAGCAATCATGTTTGGCGGATTGGCTGCTAAAAATGCCTGAGCGTTATTCGCTATCCAATTTGTAATATTTGCCTGTTGCTGTAAAGTCAATACAAATTGTATTACATCTCTCTTTTGTATAGTTCCAATTGCACTAATGCTCTTATAACTATTTTTACTAAATCCAGCCAATTGCATGGTTGGTTTTATCCGCTTCTGTTTTTGCTGTACCGAATGCCATAAATCATGAGGCAAGGCCTGTGCAGTTTTATTAGAATTGTTATGGTTTATTTGATTTTTAGACATTTTTTTCCGTTGCAGTTGTACATTTGAATACATGTAATTACCTCCTTTTGAATTGCACATTATATCATAAAATAGTGATATCCTTTGTATTCCACTATATAACCCAAAACCAGATTTGCCCTTCTGGCTTTTTCCCATCATAATTTCCTCTATCTTTTCCTCCGTCATACCAAGGCCATCATCCTCTACCATAAAAACAAGTTCTTCTTCATCACCATATCCAGTAATGCGAATGGTGCCTATTCCTTCTTTATTTCGTATTCCATGGTGGATTGCGTTTTCCACAATTGGTTGTAACACCAGTTTTAGCATGTGACATTTTAAAATTTCTTCTTGTACATCACAAATTAGGTTAATTTTATTATCATAACGAATATTTAAAATGGTTGCGTAATTTTTGAGACATTCCATCTCATCCTGTACTGTAATAACCTGTTTTCCACTGTTAAGACTGTTACGATAAAACTGTCCTAATGCTTGGGTCATTTTAAAACAGTTATCATGTTGTTTCGTTAATGCCAGTGCTGAAATACCATCTAAGGTATTGTACAGAAAATGTGGGTTAATCTGTGCCTGTAAGATTTCAAATTCATTTCGCGCCTGGGTTTTCTCTTCTTCTTTTACCTTGTCTAAAAGTTCTTCAATTGCAACTACCATGGAGTTGAAACTTCGCTTCAGGCGAGTGATTTCATTATTTCCATATCCCTCTACTGGTATCTCGGTAAAAACGGCGTTTTCTGCATGTGCCATGTAATCCTCCATCTCAAACAAGGGACGGAAGATTAAACGAAATAATGTCATAGAACAGATTGCCATTACTGCTACATTAAGTACTACAAAAAGTAGGATAATGGACTTTTGAAAAGAGCCGGTTAGTAGTTTTGTATCCATGGGAACAACGCCTACTAAGTACCAGTCTTCAATTCCCAATTCTTCTTTGGCAACGCAAAATTTGTCTTGCCATATAGACTGGGTCACATAGTCCTGCTCTGTATCAGGTTCCTGCAAAACCTGTTTTATCATTGTTTGCATTTCTTCTGATGCCTCTGGAGGATAAATCACAAAATTTCCTGCTCCGTCCACAATACAATATTTTGCGCCGTACTTAGAGCCTACATCATCGAAAAATTTGGTTATTGTACTTTCATTCACATTTACTACTAAAAGTGCTAGCCTTTCGTAATCTACTTCGCTATTTATGGCACGCACCATGGAAATCCCCCTGTAGTCGGGTCTTGTGGGATATCTAAAAACACCTTCTGTGTCAAAGGTATAAATGCTTTGCCCGTTCATTTCATCTGCTCTTTGATACCAGCTTGTGGTAGGAATGTTTTCAGAAGTAACGTGAATGGGTGCGATTTTTTTAGATGAATAATTATTAAAGAAGCGGTCAAATACAAATACGCTTTCTATGTAATTGGCTGATAAAAGCATATTAACCAGACTCTTTTGGATTGTCTGGTTTATAGCTGGATCGATGGCAATAGACTCGGTGGATGCAAGAACCTTTTGCACATCTTTATCAAAGTAAATCATGTTGGAGAACTGTTCCACATTTTCAAACATAATGGAAAGGTTCTCCCTCAGAGCATCCACGGTCTGTACTGTGGCTTCTCCTATTTGTTGTTCCATATAGTTACGGTTCATTAGCGTAATTGTAGTTACGGAAATGGTGAGAGAAAGGCAAAGAATAAGGGCATACATCAGCATAATTTTGGTGCGTATTTTCATGTTGCCAAATCGTCCCTTCATCTTAACTCCCATCTATGCGCTTTGCGCACACTAACCTCATTATATTACCTTAGCAAAACTTCTATTTCATTTTCATTTGATCTAGTTATTCTAATGAAATAATTACTTGCAATTGGAAAGTATAGATAACTGATATTTTCGGCGTTTTCTAAGGAAAATGTTCCCTGATTATCGATATATTGATATGGCATACTGTATTCCCTTCTCTTTTTATTTTCTACGGCATGAAAGCCATCTTGTTTTCTTTATTATAATTATAAGAAAATAAGATGGCTTTTGAATTGATTATTTTTTTCAAAAGGTGTAAAATTTTTACTATTTTAGATTATTTATTAATTCAAAATTATTTGGAACATCGATGGTTGCATTATTCTCTATTCCCTACGATGCCATAGTAAACTGACTATTATAAAGCTCTGCATATTTACCATTCTGCTTCATCAATTCATCATGCGTTCCTGTTTCCTTAATATCTCCATCCTGCATATAGATAATCAGATCCGCATCACGAATAGTTGAAAGTCTGTGTGCAATTACAAAGCTTGTTCGTCCTTTCGTAATGGCATCCATTGCCTTCTGAATCTTAATCTCTGTCCTTGTATCTACAGAAGATGTTGCCTCATCTAGAATCAGAATCGGAGCATCATCCACCATAGCACGGGCAATCGTAAGTAACTGTTTTTGTCCTGCTGATATCGTAACATTATCATTTAAAACTGTATTAAGACCATTTGGTAGAGTTCCAATGAAATGCCTTAATCCACATTGCTCACAAATTTTCATCAATTTATCATCTGAAACATTCTTCTTTCCATAAGTCAGATTATCACGAACTGTACCTTCAAATAACCATGTATCCTGAAGTACCATTCCAAACAAGTCATGTACATTCTCACGTGATATAGCTGCCAATGAAGTTCCATCGATAGAGATATCTCCCTTATTCAGTTCATAGAAACGCATCAAAAGGTTTACTATGGTTGTCTTTCCAGCACCCGTAGGTCCTACAATAGCAACCTTCTGACCCGCCTTTATCTCACAAGAAAAATCGTTAATAATAGTTCTGTCAGGTAAATATCCAAAGCTTACCTGGTTAAATTTTACATTACCTTTTACATTTTTAAGTTCTTTTCTCTTTGTGCTCTCATCCTCTAGTTCTTCTTCCTCAAGGAATTCTGCTACGCGCTCACTTGCTGCAAGTGCAGACTGAATACTTGAGAATCCCTGACCTATCTGACCTAAAGGTGAAGTAAACAATCTAATGTAAATCATAAATGCAACTACTACTGAAAAATTAATAGTTCCATTAAATGCAAGAGCTGCTCCAACAATACAGACTGCAACATAACCAAAATTACCAACAAATGACATAATCGGCATCATAAGTCCAGATAAAAACTCTGCCTTAAAGGTATGCTTACGAAGTTTCTCATTTGCTTCTTTAAATACAGCAAGACCTTTTTCTTCAGAATTGTATGCACGTACAATATTCTGTCCCGCATAATATTCCTCAACATGGCCATTCACTGCTGCAAGGCTGTTCTGTCTTGCCACAAAATGCTTTTGAGATTTAGCCATTATTAATCCCATAGCAATGAAACCAATTAAAGAAGCTCCAATTGCTGTAAATGCCATATGCCACTCTGTTACAAACATCATGACTATACAGCCCACAAGCGTCGCTACTGAAGATACCAATGTTCCGACGCTCATATTTAGCGACTGTGTAATTGTATCTACATCATTTGTTACTCGTGAAAGTGTGTCCCCTTGATTATGACTATCAAAGTATCGTAAAGGAATGCGATTGATTTTTCCTGAGATGTCACTTCGCATTTTCTTTCCTACACCGCAGGAAACCTGCGTCATAATCAGTGATTGTACAAATCCAAAAATCAAACTAATGGTATAGACTAAAATCAGTGTTACCGCAATACTTGTAATCTTGTCCATATCTATATTGATTCCCATTGGACTAATTCCGTCTGTAATAGTCTCTGTAAGTTTTGAAATATAATCTGGACCAACAACAGATAGCACTGCACTTATTGCCGCAAATATAAGTGCCCCTATGATTAGTACTATATATTTATTACAATAATCCAAAAGTGCTTTCATTGCTTTTTTTGTATTTTTTGCTCCGGGACTTGACATCCCGGGATTTCCTAATCCTGAACTTGATTTGCTCATTGTAATTCCTCCTCACTTAACTGG